>CALMWS010000296.1 GCA_937870795.1 uncultured Bacteroidota bacterium
AGAATTCCTCAGACAAACCATCCTCGATTATCATCCTATGTCCAGAAAATCATAGATTTAGGTATCTGAGGTAACGGATATCAGAGGCGTCCGTGGCCCTTCGTTAGGTAATTTTAAATTCATGACTGACCGGTTGCAGCATGGCTGCAAATCGAGATCCTAAATGGATCGAGATAGGGAAGGAACTGCGAAACCCCTTTCGCAGCAACCCGAAAACCAACTTAGATCTTCCGCCCCCGTAATTTCAAATTCGTAATTCGTAATTGAAAAAACACGTAATTTTAAATTCGTAATCCGTAATCGAAAAAAACACGTAATTTTAAATTCGTAATTCGTAATTGAAAACTTCGTAATTGACATGAAAACCTGGATAATCCGCGGCCTCTTCTGGGGTATAGGCATGTTAGTAATTACCACATTTTTAAATCCCTGGCTCGACAATGAACCCATACAGTGGTCAATGATCTGGTTTAGGGCACTCATGTTTATCCCAATGGGGCTGGCATTGTTTTTGGGCTTACATAAACTCAATAAATCAAAATAAAAGAGCAGGAATTAAATCCTGCCCGTTTCTTTGGGACTGTTTACAATTTCGTCCATTTTTTGCTGGCTGATGTATTGGGCTTTGTAATCCCCTTCTCTGCTAGTAATTTGTCCATAAAATGCTCGAAGGTGATTTCTACTGCCTTTGGCCAGATTTTTATAGACAGAAAGGATGTCTTCATCTTTGATTTTGAGCATCCATTGATCGAGATCGTAGAGGTCAAGGTCTTCTATGGTGGCACCTACCAGTAAGGCATCCATCAATGACTGACTACCTTTTTCAACCAATTGTTTGTACAATGTCACAAAATCTGGATTGCTAAATTCACCCCTGCCCAAGCCTGCTGCCGGATCACTCAGGCCTCTCACTTCCAGGAGGTCCAACACAGCATCTGTATGCCTTTGCTCACTGCCCGAAATGTTGTCGAAGATGGGCATGCCCCACTTTTCGTAAAGGGTTACGTAGACATCGTGGGCCAGTTTTTCTTCTTCTCTCATCAACAATAGGGAGCTTTTGACCTCTTCGGTGGGTGTATTGATATTGTTTTGAAGCTGGCTATCTTCTTTATTGCAGGCAATTACTGAAACTGAGGTAATCAGCAGGGCGAAAATATAAAATGTGGTTCTCATGGTCATTTTTATTAGCAAGTTACTACCTACCTAAAATTTGGAATGTAACAACAGCTACACAGCACAATGTCAAAAATCACACAAAATAGTGAGTACAAAATTATAATGCTGTTGGCTTTGCTTTTACTGGTTTATAAAACAGCATACCCATCATCATGATGAAGGCACTTAAAATAATGACCTGAATGATTAAAGATTTATTAACGGAGGAAGTGGTTTCGGCAATGGGAATTGATAAGAATAAGAGGATGGTGATCAAACCCCTTGGTGCAATGTACAAAATTGGCAACAACGGCATCCGAAGTAGCAGCAAAATGCCCCATCTCACCAATAATATTACCAAAACAATTCCTGATGCCAGTGGCAAAGTATCTAAGTTGAATAATTCATCGGTATTGATCAAAAAACCAAATAAGAGAAAAAAGAGTGTCCTCACTAAAAATGCAGCTTCAGACGTAAGTTCTTTCAATTTCGTCACTTCCTGAATTAAAATTTTGGGATCAAGAAAGGACAATGGCTTCCAGTTGTTAATTTCATCAAAATTGCGAAGAAATAAGCCAAATAGAAGGATAAAAACAAGTGCAGGAAGGTGAAATATTTTTGATAGAGAATAAATCAGAATGATGATCAGTATGATAGGACCAAACTTGATGTGGTGGTTTATTTTACCCATAAGAAAAGCCAAGAGGGCAGTAGCCAATAGCGTGATAACAAGCATTATGATTAGCTGAAATGAAAAATTAAATATTGCTCCCCCGTCGATGATAGCATTCAAAGCAACAAAATTAAATACAATTACGCCAATGATGTCGGATAGACTGCTCTCATAAATGATAAATTCGCGGCTCTTTTGATCCAGACTCTGCGCACTGGGTATGGCAATGGCGCTGCTGATAATGGCCAGGGGAACTACATTCGTAAAGGCTGACTTCAGTGGAATGCCATCTAGCCACACCAAAACGAAAGCCAATAAAAAACTGAGGATGAAGAATGGAATCGCAGCTGAAATCAGGGTTTTTCTGACAAACGAAAATTGGGAACTGTTTAATTCAAGCTCCAAAGAACCCTCTAAAACGATTAACACCAGCCCCAATGTGCCCAGGACAGGTAAGACTCCTTCCATGTCTGGTAAAATGACTTCAAACATAACAGCAAGGTGTTGCAAAACATAGCCCAATAAAAGCAACATTACCACTGAGGGCACTCTGGTTTTTGAAGCACTGATGTCAAAAATATACGCGATTAACAAAAGCACGCAAAGTGTAATGATTACCTGTGATGTCATGTTGAATTAAATTTTTAGTCCGGATAAGTTGTAAAAGGTCAACAATAATAAACTTATAATTATTGCGGAAAGAGCTAGTTAATTTTTATCCATTTGGGATGAAACCATCGTTTGTCGAGTTTGCAATGAATAAAATATACTCCTGAAGGCAGTTCTGAAACCGAGAACTCATATTTTCCGTTTTCCATTTTTGTGAACGGCACCTTCAGGACCATACCTGCTGCATTGGTCACATAAATTTCTTCGATACTTTCATGATTGATTGTCTCTAGCCTCAACTTGTCGATCGCAGGATTTGGATAAACGACAATGACATCGTTTTGATTTTGTTCGAGGGTAAGGCTTATGTTTTGGATCAGCCAGCTATCACTTTCGTAAGTACAACCATTGGCATCAGTAACCAAAAGTTTATAATTACCCGGTATGCTGGTACTTAGCAGTAGTTCTTCAAAATCTGTAGGTAATTCGTCTTTGTACCACAAAAATTGGTAAGGAGGTGTGGCTCCGTAAATGCTTAAGCCGATGTACCCATTTTCTGAACTGGTTATGGTGAGTTGTGTACTGTCTGTAGGCAGCCACCAGGGTAGGGGTTCGTTAATGATGAAGTCATAATATGACAAGCATCCATTGGAGTCACTGATTGTCAATTGATAGGCTCCATATTCAAGATCGGTTAATTCAGTGACTGTTTTACCATTTGACCAAAGATATGTATAAGGTGGGGTACCGCCCTTGGCATCAATGCTGATTGAACCATCTGCACCTCCAGGGCAATTTACATCATGCAGCATTGTTTCCTGGGTGACGGGTGCAACAGAGTCTATTGTAATTGACGATGTTATCTCACAACCTCCTTCGTCTGTCATTGTTACAGTATACTCACCAGCCGACAATGAATTGATAGAGGCTCCATTTGCTCCCGTAGACCAGACAAACTGATAGGGCGGCAATCCTCCTTCTCCCTCAATTTGGGCAGAGCCGTTCTCTTGTCCTGCGCACAATGGAGCCTTCGTGGTCACATAGCTATTCAGCGAGCAAGCAATGCTGTCACAATTTTGTGTAGTGAATGGTGATGCCACAACACAGCCATCTGCATCGGTAATTTCAATCAAAATCTGCTCTCCCGATCTAACAGCATTTTCAATGCCCAGTCCATAATAAGTGTAAGGAGCTTTGCCTCCCACTCCATATGGTGAGATCATTACAGCGCCATGGCCAATGCACTCTTGGGTGGCATTTACACTAAGAGGCGTGAAATCGGGTTTTTGGTCTTTCACCTCCACACAAATTTCTCCCCGTTTATAGCCTGTTTGTGTTTTTTTGGATGCTACCTGCAGATAATAAATGGTGTTGGGTGTAAGGTGATCGAAAAACAAATAACCATTGCAGTAGTGAAGCTCCCGATCACAAAACAGGGGCTTAAGATCGCCACAATTACCGGAATACAAGGCAGCAAGGTATTCAAAATCGGCTTTGACTCTTACATAGGCCAAACCACTTTGTGTAGCTTTAAAACTAAACCACACATCGCTGTCAATATAAAATTCACATGGAGGTCGCTTGCCACTGAACGGACGTCCATCGTTGTTAACTGACGTACATTGCCCGTTGATGATTAAGCCCAAAGAATTCTGGCAACTGACCGAAGTTTGCTGGTTGTTTTGAGCAGCTTTAACCTGAAGGCAAACTTCTCCCTCCAGGGTTGCAAAGAAAGATGTTATCTGGATAAAGTAGGTTGTTCCTTCTTCAAGGCTGTATTCCAATGAACCACCTTCAAAGCGGGAAGTAAGTTCAACCGGTTGACTACAGTCACCTGTATATAGGGCAATGGTTTCTGCAAAATTGGATCGGGTAGTAAACGTGTATACATCGGAGGAAGTGGGTGTAAATTTATACCAAATGTCGGCCCTCGATCTTAAATTGGTGGCTGGTAAAACATTTTCTGTGTTAGCGTTTCTGTTGTTTGTCAGTTGACATTCCAAACTTTCTTCCAGCGTTTGGGCCTGACTGCAGATGTCAAAAGGAGGGTTTTGCAAAGGTAATGTGGGGGTGACACGAATGCAACCAGATCCCGAGGATAAGCCAAACTCAGCTTGTTTTCCGGCAACTCTGATCAGATACTGTTTACCTGATTCTAATTGTACATTCAATTTCTCACCTTCAAAACCATATTCGTCTCTATTCTGACTGCCGATTAATTCAAAGGACTCACATGTGCCTTTTGCCAGCTGGACAACATCATTGAAATATGATTTGGTTGTTATTGAATACAAATTGCTGACCGTAGGTGTAAAGGAATAATAAAGGTAACCATAGGCGTTTTCCTGATTTTGCCATTCATCGTCCGGTAAGGCAAACTGGTTGTTGAATTCGGTGCAATAAGAAGCCTGACTGATGTCAATGGCTTTGGCACATCGATCGTTGATACGCCCCAGAGCCGTTATTTTTACATTATCCATGCCCAGCCACCATGCCCAGCCACCGTCATTGTACTCCCAGATCAATCGCATTTTTTTGCTCTTAAAAGCCGATAATTCAATGGTATCCTGCATCGACTGGTCTACATTGGGGCCACCAAAATCGGCAGAATAAGTCTTCACCGGGGTCCAGGTGGAGCCATCATCTACATAAAGCTGGAAGTATTCATTTTTTTCATAAAATCGGAAGATAAAATCATAAGTGAGGATGTATCTTTCGTAAACATCGGCATCAAAAAAGGGTGTATAGATTCGATGCTTGGATAGGGGTGCATCTTTGCCCAAGACATCGTCATTAAAAAATAAAAAACAACTGCCATCAATCGATTTGCCATCTGTAAACAAACCTGTTTTCCAGTCATCTACACCTGTTAGAATTTCTGTGCTCCAACCCTGTGGCAGGGTGCAGTCGTTGAAGGTTTCGCCCATGATGATTTCACCACCTTCGCCGCTGGCCGTAACTTTGATATTATCGATGGCTGCCCACCAACCCCAGTTGTTTTTGTCGTCAAACTCTATTACCAATCGCAAACTATCTGAAGCAACAAAGCTGAGATCGGCGCTTACATTTACAAAATCGCTAAATTTTGTCCCCGAATAATTTTTTCCCTTGTATTCCCTGATTAGGTGCAACTTGCTGCCATCGTCTGCGTATATACGGAAAACCTCTTCGCCATCTCTTCTGAAATGCACCTGAGCGGCTAGGTTAATGGCAGTATAATTATTTGTTTGAAACCAGGATGAAGAAAATCGAAGCACATAGGCAGCTGTCTTATCTCCAGTAAGGTCGTCATCAATGTAAAGCATGCAACTGCCATCGATGGTAGAACTGTCGGACTTCGGATTGGTGGGTATACCCACTGCCCATCTGACATTTTGATTTCCTTCCAGGCTCACTGTCCATTGATCAGAGAGTGCACAATCGTTGAAGTTTTCTTCAAAGAGAGTGGTTTGTGTCCAGGCGATTTGAGTGCAACCCAAAACCAGGAAATGAAGTAGCAGTCTGACCGACATTCAGCAAAGTTTATTCTGTTTTGTAAATTTAATGAAGTATTTTGTTTTCATTGGATGAAATTTAATAAATTGCACAAAAAAGTATTGAACCACCTATGGCGAGCCTGATACCGTATGTGCCCGGACCCGAACAACCCTGGAACAAGGAAAGGGTGATCCATTTTTACAGACGGCTGGGCTTTGGACCAAGACCTGAGCAACTGGCACCTGCTTTGTTGCTAAACCCAACAGATCTGGTTGAAAACACACTGAATGGCATTAAAAATATGGCACTTCCTGCCTCACCGGTCTGGGCCAACTACACAGCAGAATCCTATGCCAATGATCCTGATCTGGTAGGGGAGCATCGGACTGAGTTGTTTGACCTGATGTACAATGAAATTTTGAGCGATGGACTCAGAATGAAGTTGGTTTTGTTTTGGCACAACCATTTTGTGACAGAACTTTCGGTTTATTATTGCAACAAATATTTGTGGAATTATTATTCGCTGCTCAATAAACACTGTGTTGGAAATTTTCGAACGTTTGTGGAGGCCATTGGCAAGAGCCCTGCCATGCTGGATTATCTCAACGGCAATGACAATGAAATAGGTAAGCCCAATGAAAATTATGCGCGCGAACTCATGGAATTATTTACCATGGGAGAAAACAATGGCTATACCCAAAACGATGTTGTTGAAGTAGCCAGGGCGCTTACAGGTTATAAATGTAACCCAAACGTATGCGACAATGTGAGTTTCAACAGCAGTAAACACGACAAGACCAATAAAATAATATTTGGAAAGGTGGGCAACTGGGGCTATGATGAAGTTCACCAATTGATTTTTACAGAAAGAAAAAACCAGGTAGCCACTTTTATCTGCGGCAAATTGTACCGCTATTTTATCAAAAGTGAAATCGATGTTCCTTTTGTGGAAGAACTGGCAACTTTATTTATTGCATCCAATTGGGAGCTGTTGCCAGTGTTGAAAGCCCTCTTTAAGAGCGCTCATTTTTTTGACAATTCCACAATGGGTGCCATAATAAAAAGCCCTGTGGAATGTTTTATGGACATGATTCGCGCCAGTGGTGTAGATACTGAAAACATCAAAGAAAAGTATGGTACGATAAGATCGGCATCAGCCAGCCTGGGCATGGAAATATTCAATCCCATCAATGTGGCAGGATGGCCCGGACACGAAGAATGGATCAATGAAAACACCCTCACCCGCCGCTGGAACTATTCGAGAGATATTGTAAATACGTTGATTAATGCCAATAACCGTGAAAAATTGCGAACATTGGCCATTGGACTTGCAGATGGGAAAATCAATGATGCACCGTACATAACGGAGGCTTTGGTCATTCACTTTTTGGGCAGTACGCTGGAACCAGATTTATTGGATAAGTCCATTCTTTATTTTAAAAGCGATATACCGGCCAACTATTACGATGATGGATCCTGGAATCTCAACTGGGCAGAAGCACCTTTTCAGGTAGGCAATCTGTTGCAGTTTTTGGTTAAGTTGCCTGAGTTTCAATTATCATAAGCGAATCAAGATGTGTGAAAAGAAAATAAAGGTCAGGAATGGCAAAAGCATGCATGATGAAGAAGCGCATGCGTTGGAACACAAGGGCTGGAACCGTCGCGATTTCTTACAAAGTGCCGGCTTGTTTACTGCGGGCATGGCAGCAACTTTGGGCGGAGTACCAGTGTATGCAATGGGCAGTGCATTTAAGATGGCACCCCTGGCTGCATTGGAAACGGATCGGGTTTTGGTACTCATACAGATGCGGGGTGGCAACGATGGTCTCAATATGGTCATCGATCGATTTAATTCAGAGTATTACAATATCAGGCCTACGTTGGGAATTACAGAGGCCAATCTATGGGCTTTGGATGCAAAAACGGGTATGTCCAACCGGATGATAGACCTTCAACCCATGTGGAACGAAGGTAAGATGAAGGTCATCCACAACGTGGGATACCCTGATCCCAACTACTCCCACTTTCGATCATCCGATATATGGGCTTCTGCTTCTGACACAGATGAGTATGTAGGCACAGGTTGGATAGGTAGATATATACAGCAGGATATGCCCGCTTATTTTGATGCACAGCCTACGGTGCCTCCTGCCATGCAGATTGGGGTACAAACGGATTTGATCTTTCAGGGTGATGAGGTAAGTCTGGCGCTGGCAGTGAGCAGCCCTCAGGAGTTTTACAAACTGGCCAGCAGCGGTCAATTGTATGCCCTTGATCAATTGGGCAATAGTCCGCGCGACAAGGAGTTGTTTTACCTCCGGCAGGTTGCCAACAGTGCCTTTCGTTATAGTCAGAGCATCAGTGAGGCTTATAATAAGGGCAGAAATGAAGTAAATTATCCCAACAGCAATCTGGCGCAACAATTGGCGATTGTATCCAGGCTTATCAAAGGAAGACTCGGTACCAAGGTTTACCTGGTGTACATCGATGGTTTTGATACCCACGCCGAACAATTGGACAAACACCTGGGCCTGCTCAATAATCTTTCGTCAGCTGTCAAAGCGTTTTATGATGATCTGGGTAAGGGCCAAATGGATGACAAGGTCTTGGGCATGACTTTTTCGGAATTTGGCAGGACGATCTATGAAAATGGCTCGGCTGGTACAGACCATGGTACGGGAGGTCCCATGCTCATGTTTTCTAAAGATCTGGGTCAGGAAATTGTAGGAAATCCGCCTGACCTCTTACAGGTAGATCAATATGGCGATCCCTACTTTGAAACGGATTTCAGGGATGTTTATGCGTCTGTGTTAAGCCAGTGGTTTGGCATGCCCAAAGAAGTAACGGATTTCATTGTTGGAAAAGAAAGAGAGGGCATTCCTTCGTTGTTGCCATCGCAACCCGTAGAAATAGGTACAGAAAATTTTGGGGCTTTACTGGGACATAGGATGGATCCGGAAAAGGAAGACTTGTTATGGATTCGTTATGCTGTCAATCAAGGTGGACCTGCCGTTTTGGAAATCCTCAATGAAGGCGGCCAGGTGATCCGAACATTGTTCAATCAAAACATAGATAAAGGAGCACATACCCTAATCGTGGATTTGCGTAAGCAGGCTATAAAGCCAGGTCGCTATAATTATCGACTGAAGGTAGGGGGTAAGATTTATCAAAGGAAGTTGGAGATAATAGAATAATTATCCAACACAAAAGTCTTAATCCATTCAAATGGAAATTGTAAAGCTCAAATGAACTCAAACGGTTTGTCATTGGCCCACTTTTGGTCTCAAAGACAAATGATAAGCTTGAGTCCAAATTGTTGGATGTTGTGGGCAAATTGATAGTAACCTGGCATTATTTTAAGGAAGGTTTTTTAGAGTTGTTTCTTTTTTGGGTAGCCTTTTTTTGTTCAAACTAAAGTTCACACGAGCCAGCTAAAATCAGCAAAGTGGGTAAAATCCAAATAATTGAACTTGAAAAAAGATCTGAGGCCTTGACAAGTTCTGACAAATGTCTTATATTTGTAGACATATGTCTAATATGAAAAAATATACAAGCTCAGAAGCACACAGTGAGTTGCATGAAGCTGCAGCACTTTACATACGTGTGCCTGGCCCCGGAAAGAAAGAGAGCAGCGGGTCGGGCTTTGACTTTGCACGGTTTTTTGCAGATAAGATAAACATCATTGAAGCCATCAAAGCCGGCATTTCTTATAATTTGTATGAATCGTTATCAGCTTATGTACCCTTGGCAGAGGCTGATTGGGTGCAGGTACTGGGCATATCTTCCAAAACATTGCAGCGGTACAAAGCCGCCGGTGATCATGTCTTCAGTCCCATCCACTCAGAAAAAATTATTGAGATGGCCGAGGTCACTTATATGGGTAATGAGGTCTTTGGTGCTGAAGATAAATTCAGGCTTTGGCTCAATGCCCCGTGTTTTGCTCTCGGGGGTTACAAGCCCAAAGAGCTCCTTATTTCCTCTTATGGCAAGGAAATGGTGTTGGGTGAGCTCACCCGCCTTCACTACGGCATCTTTGTTTAGATGGAGGTTTTTCGATTGAGCAGGGCTCGTTTTGCAGACCCCCTTTCAGGAGTGGGTGCAGCATTAAAAGGGGCCAGGTGGAATTCTCCGGGTGTGGAAATGGTTTACACTGCAGCCAACAGATCGCTGGCAATGGCAGAAGTGTTGGTCCACTTGTCGCTCGGCATGCTTCCTGATGATTATCTTATGATCACCATTAACATACCAACAAAAGTAAAAATTAAAAAGCTTAACCTTTCTTCGTTGCCACAGGACTGGAACCGATTTCCTTCACCAACTTCTACCCAAAAAATAGGCGACGTCTTTGTGAGCCAAAATGAATTTGCGGTCATGCGAGTGCCTTCAGTGGTAACTCCGGGTGACTTCAACTATCTGCTCAATCCCAAACATGTGGATTTCAGTAAAATTGTCATCAAAGCATGCGTTCCCTTTCCCTTCGATGCCCGCTTGATTTGATATATGGGCTTACTTTAAGCGGAGGGTGAGTGCTACCTTCCTGAACAATTCCAGGTTGGTGTCGAAATTTCCGCTGCAAGTGCCTATTACGAGGTAATAAGTGAATTCTGCAAATGACATGAGCTGGTAAATGAGCTTTTTCTCATGGGTATACCGATCCTCACCATAGGCCACAATTTCTACTGCTGGCTGTCCGTTGACTTCTTTTTCTTCAGTAGACTGGATAGATAAATTGACGATGGCCGGTAGTTGTTTGAGCCGGTCGGTTGCAAATTCCACCTTGTTTCTAAACTCAAGTCTACCTTCCGAACGTGTGGCAAGAAGGGCAGTTTTATCAGGATTTTCTGTAGGCATTTTACCATCGGTGGTATATACCTGAGAATTGGAAGCCGATCTGGCCAATTGAAAGGGACTATTGGTGACATCGATCTCATAATTGGCAACCGGTTGTGAGGTATTGGGAACAAATTTGCGGTAGATCACAGAAAAGATCGACTTTTTAATTGCAGCCCCGATGCTGTCTGTTTTTGTTTTGGGCATGCTGGCATTGAGGATGATGGTAATGGAGTCAACACCAAAAGAGAGCATGTATTTGGTGTAAACAGCAGTAGGTGTAGCCTGTTCAGCTTCGATGTAATAACCAAGATTGCCATTTATATAAAGCTCCTCCTCTTTGAGTACATTGATGTTTTTTTCTCTCATGGCTTTGGCCCCAAACATGCGGGAGGTAGATTCGAGGCTGCCATTTAACTCGAGTGCGATGATGCTGGTGTTGGATGATTCCTGCATGAGACCATTAAGGCCGGACACAGAGGTAAAATTTTCCGGGGGAACGATGAGCACACTGCCATTGCCAAGACGTACGTGATCTTTGGAGAGGCCATTTTGAATGTTTCTGACTTTGTCTTTGAGCTGTGCAGAAGCCGACTGGATGGATATCATTGTGAGGACGAATCCTATTAAAACCAGGGCGGATTTATTAAAATGTTTCATCATAATGATATAACGAATAAAATTAACAGGAGTTAAACGAAAAAAGGGTTCAACTTTCGAAGAACCCTTTGCGCCCCCTCTAGGACTTGAACCTAGGACCTACGGATTAACAGTCCGGCGCTCTAACCGGCTGAGCTAAGGAGGCTTTGCATTAAAGCGATGCAAATGTAGAAGTTTAATTACAATTCTACAAAATATTGAGCCCAAAAATTCTTTATTTCATTTTAAAATATTGATATTCAAACTAATAAACAGTGTATATTAATTTAATATGAAAGTTTTTCAGTTTTTACATCTCTCCTTTTGCAACAATTTTTGGACCTCTTTGCTTTAATATCCTCAAAGCAAAGGCAAATGATTACCTTTGCACTTCTTTTCTTCCCATAGCATTGACGTAGACGGCAATATGAGCGACCAGATAAAGCATGAGTGCGGATTGGCCATGATCCGACTCCTTAAGCCCCTTGAATTTTACCATCAAAAATATGGTACGGCCTTGTACGGACTCAACAAACTCCAATTACTGTTACAAAAACAGCGCAACAGGGGGCAGGATGGAGCAGGGGTGGCGACCATAAAGTTTGACATTCCGCCGGGCAATCGGTATATTTCAAGACACCGATCCATTGGAAGTTCCTATCTCAAAGATCTTTTTGACTCTATCTATGGCAATTTCAATGATTGTAGTCCTGAGCAACTGAGTGATGTTGCCTGGTTGAAAAAAAACAAGCCCTATATAGGAGAACTTTTGCTTGGGCATTTGAGGTATGGCACACATGGTGCGAACAACATAGAAACGGTACATCCTTTTCTAAGACAAAACAACTGGATCAGCCGCAACCTGGTGTGTGCTGGCAATTTCAACCTCACCAACATTGATGAACTTTTTAATGAATTGCTATCTTTTGGTCAATACCCCAAAGAGGTCTCAGATACGGTGACCGTTATGGAAAAAATCGGGCATTTTCTCGACGACGAAGTACAACGCATTTTTGACTGGTACAAACACGAAGGATATTCCAATATTGAGATCAACAAGTTTATTGAAAAAGAACTCGACATACGCAGGATTCTTACGCGATCAAGCAGAAGATTTGACGGAGGCTATGTGATTGCCGGTTTGATCGGACACGGAGATGCATTTGTATTAAGAGATCCGGCAGGAATCAGACCGGCTTATTACTACCACGATGATGAAATATGTGTGGTAGCTTCGGAAAGGCCTGCCCTTCAAACCTGTCTGGACATTCGCTATACCCAGGTCAAAGAATTACAACCGGGCAATGCATTGATCATCAAAAAGAACGGCGAAATCAGCGAAGAAAACATCAAAGAAGTAACCGAAAGAAAGTCGTGTACCTTTGAGCGCATTTATTTTTCCAGGGGTACTGATCGCGATATTTATCTTGAAAGAAAAAACCTGGGAAGATTGCTTGCTCCCAGGATACTGTCTGCGGTAAACCATGATTTTGAACACACCATTTTTTCTTTCATTCCCAATACAGCAGAGGTTTCGTTTTTTGGCCTGATTGAAGGATTGAATGAAGAGTTAAATCAAATAAAAGCACAAAAAATTGCTACTCTGGAAGACAGGTCAGATGTGGAAGCCATCAATCAAATTTTGCAATTGCGGGTTCGCTCAGAAAAGCTCGCTGTGAAGGATGAAAAATTGAGAACGTTTATTGCTGACGATGGTGCCAGAAACCAGATGGTATCTCACATTTACGATGTTACTTATGGCATAGTACAAAATGAAGTGGATACCATCGTGTTGATTGATGACAGCATCGTAAGAGGCACCACACTGAGGGATTCCATCATTTATATTTTGTCAAAACTTAGGCCCAAACGCATTATAATTGTGTCTTCAGCGCCTCAAATCCGTTATCCCGATTGTTATGGCATAGACATGAGTCGCATGAGTGAATTTATTGCATTTAAAGCCACCATAGATTTATTGAAAGAAAGTGGCCAGCAGGCACTGATTGACGAAGTGTACCGGCTCTGTAAAGAAGAGGAACAAAAGCCTTTGGAAAAGATGGTTAACCATGTGAAAAAAATATATGAACCCTTTACAGAAGAAGAAATTTCACAACGCATTGCCAGCCTGGTAACTGCAGAAGGAATTGAGCCAGAGGTGGATGTCATTTTCCAAACCGTTGATGCCTTACACCAGGCTTGTCCTAACGATAAAGGTGATTGGTATTTTACCGGAGATTATCCCACGCTAGGGGGCGTCAGGGTGGTGAACCGGGCATTTATCAATTACATTGAAGACGTAAAAGAAAGATCATACTAAAATGTCCTGGTGGACAGGAATTTTTTCAAAATCAACTCAAGTTTTTGATCCGATGAAATACCTCATAGCAGGACTTGGCAACATAGGGGCAGAGTACGAAAATACCAGACACAACATTGGTTTTGATGTGGTTGATTTTTTGGCTAATCAAAACAATGCAAGCTGGAAGCTGGACTCTCAGGCCTACATTACAGAGATCAAACACAAAGGAAGAACGTTGGTATTGATCAAACCAACTACGTACATGAACCTTAGTGGAAAAGCGATTCATTTTTGGATGCAAAAACACAAGATACCTAAGGAAAACATCATGGTGGTGGTAGACGATCTGAACCTGGAATTTGGCTCCATTCGAATGCGTGATACGGGTAGCGACGGTGGTCACAATGGCTTAAAAAACATTCAACAGGTTTTGGGAGGCGTAGATTACCCACGAATGCGCATAGGCATTGGCAATCAATTTCACAAAAGTCAACAAGTAGATTTTGTTTTAGGCAAGTGGAATGCCGACGAGCTTGCCCGACTGAAGCTAGTCATTGAAAAAGCCGCTGCCGCTTGCTTAAGTTTTGCGGCGATTGGCTTGAAGTTTACCATGAATCAATACAATGGTAAAATAACCGAATAGTGGTGACTTCCGATAAATAAGAGGCCAGGCTGGGTCTACTATCTTTTCAAGTTTTTTTCATACATGGCAATCCATTGCTGGGGTGTGAGTTTTGCAGCCAACTCCCCGATCAAATCGTAGGGTATTTTGGCTGTGTTTTTAAATCGGATGCAGCTTTTGCCCATGTCCAGCTTTCCGATGCCGAGAGCTGCGTATGCTTCTGTAAACCAATCCAGCAAGCCAGTGTCTGCATAAATGCCCATATGATAAACGGCCACAAATTGTTTTTGAGAAGCGATTGACATGAAGGGCAATTCCTGTTTGGGATCGCAGTGGTATCCGGCAGGATAAATAGTATGAGGCACTACGTAAGTAATCATGCCATAAGACATGGAGTCTTTAAATCCTTTGGGAAGGTTTTTTTTAATGACCTTATGAAGTTGGTTCATGGGTGCTTTTCTGTCTTCAGGCAATTCGTCGAGGTAGGCTGCAACGGTGGTGGCTTTGGATTGCATGTTATGGATGGTTAACGTTTGAGAAATTTTTTTTCAAAGGCTAAAATAGCAGAAAAACAAATGGGCAGGAAATAAAAAAGGGACGAGTCAAACGACATCGTCCCTTTGAGGTCTCGAGCGGATTCGAACCGCTGTGGAAGGTTTTGCAGACCTCTGCCTAGCCGCTCGGCCACGAGACCCGAAAACGGAAAGCAAAGATAAAAAATATTTCGTATATGAGACAGCCTGACAATTAAATGCCAACTTTTTTTTGAATTCAGCTTCTTTTGACAAATGTTAAATAATAGCTTGAAAATGAAATATTTAATTTGGATTGAAATATTTCAAAAGCCTTATCGTTTTTTCATGGTTCTGGGATAATATTTTTAGAATTTGAATAAAATTCAAATTTATTACATGCGCAGGCGACAATTGGCACATCTTTATAATGAAAGTGGAAGAATTTCGAACAAATTGAAATTCAGACAACGAAACACCAATAATTTTATGAAAGTTCGAGCAGGAACGGCGATTTTGATCTTT
>CALMWS010000297.1 GCA_937870795.1 uncultured Bacteroidota bacterium
GGCAGTTATGATGACTTTATAGAAAATCTTGAAAAATTATGTAGCGTAATTTTTGCCTATACCTTCCTCCTGTTTTTATTGTTTTTTTCCATGATGCTGTTTTTTATGGAAATAGCGCTCATTGGTGTCATTGGCACTAAAATTTTTGGAGAAAGCAGCAGCACCATGCAAGGCCTTTCGCTTTTCATAGCTGTTTACATGATTTTGGGGCTTGTAGTTTTCATTGACCTGATCACCCTCGGTGGCTTCAAGCGGGTCAAAGAAAAACACTTTGCTGCGGTTTATTATTACATATACCGGTTTTACAGCATGGTCACGTTTTCATTTTTGTATCGGCCGCTATTGTATAATTTTATTGACAATCCGTACACTAAAAAATTATTTTTTCTATCTATACCCTACATAGGTTTGATCCTCCTGGGGCCAGCCGCCATAGAAAACAATACCCACCCGTACATACCCGAATTTGGAAAACTTGACGAACAGGGCTTGATGGTTGACGACTATTATTACGATGATACCAGGAATGTGTTGCTTCAGGAGTTTCCGAATGAAGAAAGGCACATCAACAAAAAAAACATGCCGGTGGTGAGCCTTGAGCAATTCAGAGTGACTCAAAAGACCTCGTCCTTGTTTATTCCGCTGACAGATGATTTCAATGAGCTGATGGAAAATGCAAAGGGTAAAAAACCTTACCATAAAAAAGGAATACATTTTAATCTGATTACGTTTAATCCAAAGTTGGAACCAGCCATTGAGGCATTAGAGAAAAAACGCTCACAACAACGGAAACCACTGGTTACCCAGCGATTGGAAATCACAAAATTAATGAAACGTTTCCCGGATAAAACCAGCTTGCAAAGACAAAAAGATTCATTGAGTCAGCTGTTGGAAACAGTTGATCAATTTTGGGACGATTCTGTACAAGTGGTTAAAACGCAAATGTCCAATACCTCTGTCAATGACTTTTTATCTTTTGTCTCTGTCAAGGTAGATGGACGGGCCATGACATTGTCGCACGCGAATTGCAAATACTATCGCCACCCACACCTTGGTGAATTGGGATTGCGGTGTTTTTACAAGACCGATAGCCTCAGCACAGGACTTCACCAAATGGAATACAGTTATCGGCAACTCAAAAAATCAAAGGAGACAATAGAAAAAACATTACTTTTACCATTCATAAAAGAATAGACACATGAATCAGACCTGGCTCAAATACGGCATTGTTTATGCACTGATTACCATTGCCATGACCATTGTTTTTTATTATCTAATAGACTTCAAAATGTCGATTCAGGTATTTTTGAGTTTTGGCATAATGATTCTATTTATGGTTTTGGCCACACTCAAAGAAAGATCAAACAATGGCGGTTACCTCACTTACGGTGAGAGCCTGATGACCAGTTATCTTACAGCTTTAGTGGGAATTATAGCTTCTTTTGTTCTCGTAGTAATTTTGCTAACCGTGGATCCTGGTTTAAAAGAAAAACTCACCCAAATGTCGGTTGATGCATCCAAAGGAATGTTGGAGGCCATGGGTCTGAACGAAGATCAGATTGCAGAAGCCATGGAAAAAGTTGAGGAAGAAGGAGCCTCTGAGTTCACCATCGGCAAACAATTTGTGGGTGTAATCACCAACTCTATATTTGTGTTTATTATTGCTGCGTTTATTTCCCTCTTCCTCAAAAAGAACCGGCCGGAAGAAAAGTTCTAAAACTTAAACCCGGCGGTTACTACAATACGGGTATGTTTTACCTGGTTGTTGACCAAGCTTTCGTCGTTGGGGTCAACCAGAACAAAAGGAACATATCCTTCATCAAAACGCCTTGTCCTTACACCCAGGTCGATAAAAAACCGGTCTTCTCTGATACCCACACCAAAAGATTGGGTTGTCACCTTTTTGGTATCGGCAGCAAGGGGACTGTCTCCTTTTTCGATGCCGGCTCTTAAACGCAGTACCCCAATGGCCAGTTCGGTACCAACCCTTACGTTGATCACAGAACCCAGCAAACGTTCCACCTCATCATTGACATCGATGGTGCTTTGGCCTTCGGCAGGGTCATCGGAATAAGAGGTAAAATCAAAACGATTGTTGTTGTAATCCACCCATTCAACATCCCCATTGATGAAGCCCTGGATGGGGCCGAGTTTATAAATGGTACCAAGGCTACCCACCACACGCGCGGGTGTGCTTAATTTGTATTTGAAGCTGCCATCTGGTGAACGATTGGAATAATACTGTGATTCACCATCATCATACGAATAATTGAGATTGGTGTAGTAATCATCATTAAGTGTAAACCAGGTAGGGCTGTGGAAAGCGCCTCCAATTCTGATCTGACGAATAGGGGCATAAATAAAGCCGGCTTTAAAATTGATACCCGCTCCTGAGGTATTGAGGTATTCGGTGTAGTTGAGTTCCGTAAATACGGGGTTGCTGTTTGTGGGATCACTTTCTTTATATTGTTTCAATTCCTGATAAGAAACAAAAGGAATGCCCATTGAAAAACCAAGTAAAAATTTTTCAGAAAAGGTGCCGCCCCAGCCTAAAGAAAGTTCGTGGATATAGCCTTCCTGGTCAACCTCCTGCTCTTTTTTAACGCTCTCAAAACGATCAAAGTCGGTCTCATAATTTTTGTCTTCGTTGAGGTCATAGATGGCTCCGACAGCATAAGCCGGATAGGCTTCAAAGTCGTCAAGCCCATTGACATCCCGGCCATTGGCTCTTTCTGCAAAACGCTGGGTTATGGAACCACGGGTGGTTCCACTGAAGCTGAAATTTTTATTGAGATCGGCCAGCTTTGAAAAACCAATGGCAAAGCCGGAACCATTTTTACCAGCCAGAACGAGAGATATATTGTCAATGGAAAAGGAATTGTAGCGGTCTTTGGTAAGGGTATTGGCATCATCTACAAGGAAGGAAGAAGTGCGATTGTTGGAAAGAGAGGGGGAAAAAGTAAACTCACTTTTCCTGTAGGCACCCAATCCTGCTGGGTTGATATTGATTACAGAAAAGTCACCGCCCATAGCCCCAAAAGAAGATCCAACGCCCAAGACGCGGGCGGTACCACCCGGACTGAAAAAAGACCATCTAACGGCATCTGAGACGCCTTGTGCCTGTGATATAAAATAAAGGGAGAGTCCCAAAAGGGAAAGAATGTATTGCCTCATGATAAAAGTGTCTGAAAAGGTTTAAGAAGGCCATCCGCAGTACAACATGGTGTACATGAGATACTGCGGATGGCAGAAAGTATTTTTATGGCTTAGCCGCCCCTCCTGGGAGAAGAAGAAGAGCGTCCACCACCGCCGCCGCCGCCACTGTGAGAAGATCTGCTGCTACCGCCGCCGCTGTTGCCTGAACTGCGTGAGCCGCTGTCATAAGATCTGGATGGTCGACTTTCACTGTTGGAAGACCGGCTACTGTTGTTGTTGTCATAAGAGCGAGGTCTTTCATAAGAGCGCTGCTCTGTGTTGTTGTTATTTCTGGATGGTCGATCCTGCTCCCTGTTTTTATCCATTTGCGGAGTAGTATCGTATTTTCTTCCAGGTTCGCTATCCCTAGGGCCGTTGTTGTAGCCGCTATTGGGAGGACCAGTCACATCGGTTCGTTTACGGGTGTAAATGCTGGATCTTTCTTCTGCACCTTTATCATCATAATCACTTCTTCTTTGCCTGTTGCTGGAAACGGATCTGTCGCCACCGGTTTCACCTTGAACGTCAGGTCTGTTGGGTGCATCGGGTCTAACTTCGGTGTCTTTGGAGTCCTTTCTTGGCCCATCTATCCTACCCTTTGTGCTGGCAATCGAAGATCCATTTTTTCTACTGCCATAATAGGTGCCGTAAGGATGGTTGTTGCCATTGTTGTTGTTGTAATTGTGGCCATGGTGATTGCCATTCCAACCGTAGTAATTATTGACGACATAGTTGTTGCCCCAACCCCAGTTGTTGCCCCAGCCCCAATTGTTCCAGCCGTAATTGTTGTAACCCCAGCTATTGTAGCCACAGCTCCAGTTGTTCCAGCGATTCCATCTATTCCAGGATCCCCAGCCACTGTTTCCAAAAACGACTACTACGCTGTTGCCTCCGTACCAATATGGATCGTACCAGGAGTTGTACCATGGATTCCAATAGGGATCTCTCCATGAATAACCCCAAACCGGTGAGTAATAACCAAAGCTGTAGGATGGTGCCCAGAATCGGCGAATCCTTGAAGAGTATTGATAGTCATCATAATCGTCGTAATAACCATCATCATTGTAACTGTCTTCATAATAACCGTAAGACTCATCGTCGTAAGCTGCGTAGCGGTTATTGTTGTTGTTTTGGGTAACTACCTCTTCTGATGAAGAAGTATTACGGTTGGGGTCGTAGTAAAGATCATCAAACTGGGCAAAAGCCGAGCTGGTCAAGCCGACCAAAACCAATGTAGAAACGAACCATCTGAATTTCATTGTTAATGAATTTATTTTCGCAATAATTGAGACTCCTGTTTCGCATGCAAGTTACTTTAAAAGTGCATGACAATGCGTTAAGGTTCATTTAATATTCATTTTGTATTGTGTTAAAAACATACTTTAAATGAATCTTAACTCATTTTCTTTAAGGACGAAAGGTAGTGTCGATTCGTTAAACAGGGGGGGCATAATTAAGAAAACTTTTGCATTCGAAGTAGCACGGATAAAAACGGCCACAGCAAATATTAATCCAGGAAACCGCAAAAATCCCTTATTTTTGTGCAGTTATTGAGTAAAAAAAGCCCCGCAACAAAATTTTATAGTGTGAAAAGGGGAAATAAAAACAAAGAATCATGGCCAAAGAAATAACACCCAGGTCGGAAAACTATTCACAATGGTACCTGGATATCGTAAAGAAGGCCGGCCTGGCCGACAACTCTGCGGTAAGGGGTTGTATGGTAATAAAGCCATATGGCTACGCCATTTGGGAAAAGATGCGTGATCAGTTGGACAAAATGTTTAAGGAAACGGGACACGTAAATGCTTACTTTCCTTTGTTTGTTCCCAAAAGTCTGTTTGAAGCCGAGGAAAAAAATGCCGAGGGCTTTGCAAAAGAGTGCGCCATCGTAACCCACTATCGTTTGAAGGCAGACGAGAACAATAAAGGAAAATTGATGGTAGATCCGGAGGCCAAACTCGAGGAAGAATTGGTGGTTCGTCCAACAAGTGAAGCCATCATTTGGAATACCTACAGAGACTGGATACAATCTTACAGAGATCTGCCCATCCTGATCAACCAATGGGCCAATGTGGTTAGGTGGGAGATGCGTACCCGTCCCTTTTTGAGAACAGCAGAGTTTTTATGGCAGGAGGGGCATACGGCACATGCCTCCAAACAAGATGCCATTCAGGAAGCACAAATGATGCACGATGTCTATGCCAAATTTGCAGAAGAGTGGATGGCAATGCCCGTGATAAAAGGAGTAAAAACAGAAAATGAACGTTTTGCCGGTGCAGATGATACCTATACCATCGAAGCCATGATGCAGGATGGAAAAGCATTGCAGGCAGGAACATCCCACTTTTTGGGACAGAATTTTGCAAAAGCCTTTGAAGTAAAATACCTCACCGAACAAAACCAGGAAGAATACGTGTGGGCAACATCGTGGGGTGTGTCTACCCGACTGATTGGTGGACTTATCATGACCCATAGCGATGATGAAGGCCTCGTACTGCCACCTAAACTGGCTCCCATCCAGGTAGTGATTGTACCCATACCAAAGCCCGAACCGGAGTTGATGTTGGTAGCCGATCAAATAGCAGACAAACTTAGGGCCAGAGGCATCAGTGTCAAGATCGACAACGACGAAAAAAACAGGCCGGGCTTTAAATTTGCCGAGTATGAAATGAAGGGAATACCTGTGCGGTTGGGTCTTGGTAAACG
>CALMWS010000298.1 GCA_937870795.1 uncultured Bacteroidota bacterium
AAGGTCTTGTTTAAAAAACAATTTAGCCAGGACGATGAAGGCATTTATTCTTCATTTTTTATGATGAAAGCGCCTTCTCAGGTTCATTTTATCTTTAATGATGAAATAAAAAACAACAACACAGTAAGTGAATATGTGATCGACCCCCTTGGCAATTACCGCAGAAGCAGTTTATTGAGCACAGAATACAAAAACCTAAAACTGCGATTTCAGGAGGCAGTCCAGACCTCTTCCACCTCTTTTGTGGTACCCAGCGAAAAAAATGGCAGGATAAACCTGGTCAAAATAAGCTTTTGATTAAAATCTTACAAAACTAAGATTATTCCAACTGATCAAAATAAATGATTGATATTGTATAATAGTTAGTCTAATATTTTGTAAATATAAATAATATAGAATTTATGTTTTGTTTTTTACTCAATGTCTTTGAATACTAAATCTAATTATTGTGGATTTCAAAATATATAAAGTCTTGTGAATTATTGTGGTATAATCATTGATTTTCAGCGCATTTTATAGAAAAATTTAGAAAGTTCCTTCTATGACATTCGTCAATAAAAACTTACCTTTGCCTGACTTTTTAAAACAGCCCCATTCCTGAGGTTTTCAACAGGGATAGGGTTTTATTATTGATAGATTAGTAAACAACAGTACTGAAATGGCATTGATTGGAAAAATCAGGAAAAACTTTTGGATGGTGCTCATCCTTTTGGCTATGGCACTTGCTTCCTTTATCTTGATGGACGTAATGGGTTCACGAAAAGGAAGGGGTAGTGTATTTAACCAAACATCTGTAGGTGAAATAGCCGGTCATAAGATTGATTACAAAGAATTTGAAAAAACAGAGCGTGCCCTTTACAGCGGTAGCAACGACGTATATGGTCGCAGGCAGATGCTTTGGAACTACCTTATAGAAAAAGCATTGGTTGAAAAGCAAGCCGACGCACTGGGTTTGGGTGTAAGTCTGGATGAATTGAAAGAATTGCAGTTTGGAAACAACCTGAGTTCTGTTGTACAAAACAACTTCAGAGACCCCAACACAGGCCAGGTCAACAGACAAACCCTGCTCCAGGTCAAACAATCTCTTGAAACGGGTAAAGATATGGCTCCTGAGTTCAGAAACTTTTGGGCTGAGCAGGAAAAACAAATCATTAAAACCGCATTGCAGGACAAAATCAACAACCTTGTGACCAAGGCTATGATTGTACCCAAATGGCAGGCTGAGGTGGTCAACCAACTCAACAATGACAAACTCACCATGGAGTTTGTTCGGGTAACGTACGACAAAGTACCAGATGCAGATGTGAAACTAACCGATGAAGATTACAAAAACTTCATGGCTAAGTCACCTTTGAAATATACCAATACAGAGGAAACCAGGCTGATCGACTATGCGGCATTTTCAGTTTTGCCTACGGCCGGAGATTCTGCCAGAATTAAAGAGACACTTATGGCTCTCAAAGCTGAATTCAAAACTACAACCAACGACTCACTTTTCTCCGCTACCAATGGTGGTGGTTTGTCGCCATCTTATGGCAAAGTTGATGATTTGACTGGTACTCTAAAAGACAGCCTTCCTGCAATGGGAGTTGGCAGCGTGGTAGGTCCATTTGTGGAAGGTTCCAACTATGTGCTGGCAAAATTGGTTGATAAAAGAGTGCTTCCGGATTCAGTAAAGGCACGCCACATCCTTAGAAGAGCTTCTGACCCGGCAGGTGTTGCCAAGGCTCAAAAGACCATCGATTCTCTGAAGATCTTGTTGACTTCAGGTGCAGCCAGATTTGATTCACTAGCCATTAAAAACAGTGAAGATACCGGATCAGCCATCAAAGGCGGAGATTTGGGTACCTTCCCTCAGGGTGCAATGGTTAAGCCTTTTGACGATGTGTGTTTCATCACCGGATCCAAAGGCAATTACTATTCTGTGACTACACAATTTGGCGTTCACCTTATTGAAATTATGGATCAGAAATATGAATACAAAAACCCTAAATACAAAATTGCGCTGATACCTGCTGCCATAGTACCTGCACAGGAAACACAAGATGCAGCATACGATAAGGTTTCAGGAATTTTGGCCAAGTTAAAAACAGTGGATGACCTCAAAAAGGCAGCCGAGGCGAACCCTGAAATAAAAATCCAAACATCAAGACCGCTCAAAGCCAATGATTTTGGTTTGCCGGGTTTCCAGCCGGGAGAAACTTCCAGGTCTATCATCAAGTGGGCATTTGACAATGATGCCAACGATATGTCACCTGTGATGTACAGCTTCCAGGACGATGTCAATTTCTACACCAAAAACTTTATCATCGCCGGAGTAAAGGCTGTCAATGAACCAGGTCTTTGGTCAGTAGAAGAAGCCAAAGCAAGCCTCGAAATGCAGGTTAAAAACTGGAAAAAAGCTGAGATTTTGAAAGCCAAAATCAAATCTACAGATTTGGGTCAGATTGCTGCTGAATTCGGCACCAATGTAGATACTGCCTCTGTAAGTTTTGCAGGTGGATTCATCGAAAGTATTCAGGTTTCAGAACCTAAGGTAGTAGGCAAAGCCTTTGGCATGGATTCAGGAAAAACATCCGGCCCAATTGAAGGTACAACAGGTGTTTTTGTTGTGAAAGTGGTTGAAAAAGTAACCGCTGTTCCTGAAAATTCAAACCTTGCAATGATCAAATCCGGAATCATTCAGGGAGCTCGTAGCGGTGCTGGCTACAGATTGTGGGAAGCTTTGAAGAAAAAGCACCAGCCGGAAGATTACAGATCTAAGTTCTTCTAATAGAGAGCACGAAATAATAAAAAGGCCTTCATTTGAGGGCCTTTTTTTTTGCCGTTGGAATTGTAGGAGGCACCGATAGATTATTCAACCCTTTGCTCCACCCTGCAAAAAAGTGAATAACTATCGCATGATGGTTCTTAATACTTCCAGCGACTTAACGGGGCGAAAACCTTCAAGGTGGCAGGCAAAATAGCGCAACAAGTCATCGGTGAGCTGATCTTTTTCAACCTTACTGCCAGGCAATGACCCTGTATCATGGCCCAAAATAAAGTGTAAAATCCGGCTAGGACCTTCGTCCATCAGGTAAGCCGGATCTTTGTGTGAAGCTTCAAATTTGCCATGTATCAAGTGAAAGCAAGGCAATAAATCAGCATCGAAATTGTTTAGGGGAGCAAAGCCCAAATAGGTGCTCAGCTCTACCAGAAACCGAAGATAAAATTCTGTGAGTTGGCCAACAGGGCTTTGATCGAGGGCTATAAACCGCGACTTTAGAAAAGCAAACAAAGCCGGATTTTCTTCCTTTTCCAAAATGGCATTTCTTACACATTCCACCAAAAAAACACCAACAGAAGTTCTGATCACATCACTGCCCAGATGATGGTACTTTACGGCATAATGATATTCTTTTGTTCGGCACAATGCATCGCCTTCTTTATTGTAAAAGGCAATCTCCAACATATTCATAACTTGAAAGGCAGAACTACCTGATTTATTTTTGGTACTTCTAATGCCATTGACGATGCAACTTTTTAAACCGTGGCTTTGGGTGTACAACTCCGCAATCACAGAGGTTTCTCCGTATTTAAGGGTTCTCAGCACAATGGCTTCTGATTCTACAATCTGCACGCTAAAATTTTTTAGAACTCCCAGCCATCTTCTATGGGCGGTACTTTATATTTCTTTTTGGTTTTCACCCGCTCTACCTGTCTTTCAAATATCAACCGGGCTATGCTCTCATGTGCAGGAATAATGTGTTTGATCTTCAACATTTCATTGATTCTTTTCATACTGATATCGAGTCGGTAAAGATAACTGAGCAGCAAATCTTTGTCGGTTTCGAGCAGTTCATTAACCCTGTCTGCAATAAGGTGGATCAAGGCGTCTTTGTTGATGGTTTGATTTTGGGAAACGCCCAGATTTTGACAAATCAGTTGCATCGCTTCCTGTTCATCAGGCAGGGGTATCAGCTGATCATCCATGGTCGGGGTCACTCATTTGTGTTTGTAAACCCATGATTTCATTGAAATGATGGCGGTCATTGGATAGTCTGGGTATCTTGTACTGCCCACCCATTCGATTTTTCACCTTTAGCCATTCGTGGAACAAGCCCTTGGGCGCTATGTGCACCTTCAATCGTTCCAGTGCCAGGTCGGCGCTTCGTTTGGCGTCATAATCTGAATTGACCTGTCGAAGGGCTTCATCCAGTTTTTGCTCAAAATCTTCTTTGTTGGCAGGTGCATTTTCAAATTCGATCAGCCATTCGTGATATCCTTTGTGGCTGCCATCCAAATAACAGGGGGCCACCGTGTATTCTTTGATGCCAAGGTTCAATTCTCTAAGGGCAATTGAGAGGGCTTTGTCTGTATCCCCTATCATCACCTCCTCTCCAAAAGCGTTGATGTATTGTTCGATCCTGCCCGTCACCTCAAGTTTGAGCGGATGGGCATGTGTAAATTTTATGGTGTCACCTATTACATAACGCCATAGACCACTACAATTGGTAATGACCATGGCATAATCTACCCCTACCGCAACCTCTGTTATATCCAGGGTTCGCAAATGGGCATCGTCTTTATGCAAATCATCAACGGCTAAAAACTCGTAGTAAATGCCATTGTCAGTAAGCAAACGCATGCCGGCATCATTGCTGTCTTGTACGGCAAAGTAGCCCTCCGATGCATTAAAAGCTTCTATGTAATGAAAATCTGATGACGGTATGTATTTTTTAAAAGTCTCGCGATAGGGTTCGAAATTGACCCCACCATGCAGATAAAATTTTAAAGTGGGCCAAACTTCAAGAATGTTGGTTTTCCCAGTGTACTCGAGGATTTTATTGAACAGCACGATGTTCCATGTGGGCACACCACCAAACATTACTACTTTTTCTTCAATGCACTGCTGACAGATTTTTGCAATTTTTTCTTCCCAGTTGCCCAGCAATGCAGTATCAAAATCGGGTGTGTAAAAAGGTCTTCCAATAAAAGGAATGGTTTTGATCATGATGGCCGAAACGTCTCCCACCAGTATATCTCTGTTGCCTGGAAAATGGTGGAGACTGCCACCCATGATCAAACTTTTATGCTTAAATATTTCGGCTTTGGGTTCCCGGTGATAAATAAATGCAGTAGTATCCCAGCTTGATCGGATGAGATTGGATCTCAAATAGGCATTGGAAATGGGAATATATTTACTCCTTTGTTGTGTTGTACCGCTTGATTTGGCAAAATATTTCAACTGTCCTGGCCATAGTACATCGGCCTTGCCTTTCATCATTTCTTCTATATGCACTACGATGTCCTGGTAGCGTACCAGCGGAAGACGCGCCTTAAATTCCTGTTTGGTTTTAATAGAAGAAAAGCCAAATTTTTTGCCATATTCAGTGGATGCTGCTTCTGATAACAACAATGTTAGAAGCTTTTCCTGACTTTGTGGCGCACGGCTGATGGCTTGCTCCAGGTGTGTGTACCGCAAAGCAAGGTATTTGGATACTGCGTAATTGAACAACGAGCCGGCCATTGTGACTTAAGTAAACCACAAAATAACAATTTTCAGTTGAAAACTAATAATGTATTTACATCCCTTTTGCCATGTTGGCTGATGGATACGCCAGCAAAGATGCCGGTGGCATCAGAATCTGAAGCCGGCAGTCAGATTGATAAAGTGCATCTTGGAGGCTTTGTGACCCGTATAAAGGTTGTAGAGGCCTTGCTCATATTCCAGGTCAAGATCCAGTGAGCCGATGGTGAGACCCACACAAGTTGCTACCCCCGCCATTCCTTCATTGATAATGGTATAACCGTTGGACGACAATCGTGGATCATTTTTAATCCAGGCATCATTGTAGTCGTTAACAAACAACAATGATCCTTGAAGTTTTGATCTCAGCACCATTTTGCTGCTCAATTTTTTGAGGTCAAAACCCAAACCAATTTTACCTTTAATGTATTTGAGGTCATCTCCTCCTACAAAGTTCCATTTTTTATTGCCTACCAGGTCAAAAGTGCCATACTCGCCTGTCAACATAAAATACATAAAGTCGGAATTGAGTCTGGCATGGGCACCAATTACGTATCCAAAATGGCCCTCACCCCCTGCGGTTACTACCTTATCAGGTGAAAAACCAAAAGAAGGGCCTGCATAAATGGTCATTCCCGCCTGACTCGTCATTTTTTGTGAAATCAATAGCGTTATTGCCAGAAAAACCGAAAACCTGATAATGTTTGTAATCCTTTTCATGTAATCAAATGGACGCCAAAGTTAGCCCGATCATTACACTTACCCTAACTTTCATCCATCTTTTACATTTGGTTTACATTTGATTGCTCCTTAGGTAAGGGAATCAATCTCTTTGTAAGCCGTTTTTTCAATAGAATCGATTTGAAACAGAATATAATTCTTTTTGAGCCGAATTGACTTTTACTTAACCAAATATAAATTGGCAAAACGCGTTTGTAGCCAAAAAACAAAATTTGGTGACATTGCGTTGGATTGGCTATTTTCGCATTAAATCTGACCATGGTTAATTTTCAACGTCAAGTATTGGCCAATGGCCTAACCGTCATTGTTCACGAGGATTTTTCTACACCATTGGTAGCCATTAATGTTTTGTACAAAGTGGGTTCCAAAGATGAGCAGAGCAACAAGACCGGCATCACCCACTTATTTGAGCACCTCATGTTTGGAGGTACCCATGAAGTGCCAGATTTTGATGAACCCATCCAAATGGCTGGAGGTGAAAACAATGCATTTACCAATGCTGATATCACCAACTTTTACGACGTGCTGCCAGCCGAAAACATTGAGGTTGGTCTTTGGCTCGAAGCCAACCGCATGGAAAGACTCAAACTCACCAAAAAAACACTCGATACCCAAAAAAAAGTTGTCATAGAGGAATTCAAAGAGACCTGTCTCAATGAACCCTATGGCGATGTATGGCACCATCTTTCGGATCTTTCTTATCAGATGCACCCTTACAAGTGGCCAACCATTGGTGCCGACATCAGCCACATCGAAGCCATTCAACTGGAAGATACCCACGAGTTTTACAGCCGCAATTACGGCCCGCACAATGCCATCCTGGTATTGAGTGGCAATGTAAAAAACGAAGTAGGTTTTGAACTGGCTCAAAAATGGTTTGGCCACATACCGGGGTCTGCTCCGGCAAAACTAAAACTTGGCCCCATAGAAAAACTAAACTCCAAAATCCACAAAACGGTTACCGGTGAGGTACCCTCCAGGGCTATCTATCTGGCTTTTAAAATGTCTAGTAGGTTGGAAAGAGATTTTTATGTGGTCGATCTGATTTCAGATATCTTGTCGAGTGGTCGCTCATCTCGGTTTTACCAACGATTGATCAAAGATCAACAATTGTTTAGTTTTATTGATGCCTACATCTCGGGTACGACAGATCCGGGTTTGTTTATCATTGATGGCAGATTGATGGAGGGCGTAACTATGGAAGAAGCGCGTACAGCCATATGGAAAGAACTTACGGACATCAGCACTATTTTGATGTCGGAAAGAGAGTTGGAGAAGATAAAAAACAAAGCCGAAAGTAACCTTGTATTTTCAGAATCCAGTGCACTCAACAAGTCCATGAGCCTGGCATACTTTGAATACCTGGAAAATGCTGATCTCATCAACAAAGAAGTAGAAATCTATCAATCCATAACAGCAGAGGAGATTAAAAAAGTGGCTGCAGAATTGTTGGACCCCAATGCCCATGTCGAGCTCTTTTACCTTCCCATCGGCCAGAATCCGGCCTAAAAGCCAGGCATTGGTGGATATTTTGAATCAGATTTAAATATTATACATTTATTGAATATTTTTGGCATTCAAAAACAAGCGTTAAATTATGGATAATGCATCTTTTAGGGTAATGGGCAATGCACGGCTCAAAGGTGAACTGCAGCCTCAGGGCGCAAAAAATGAAGCTTTGCAAATTTTGAGTGCGGTTTTACTCTCTGACCAGGACATTACCATTCACAATGTGCCAGATATTGTGGATGTAAATAAATTGATTGATTTGCTTTCAGGCCTTGGTGTAACGGTTAAAAAGCTCAAAGCAGGCAGCTATGTATTCAATGCTGCCGATATAGATCTCGATCATTTTGCTTCTGAGGAATACCAGCAGAATGCAAAAAAAATCAGGGGCTCAGTAATGTTGTTGGGACCCTTGCTTGCCCGCTTTGGCAAGGCATTTTTGCCTAAACCGGGTGGAGACAAAATCGGCAGAAGGAGGTTAGACACCCACTTTAATGGCTTCATGGAATTGGGAGCCAAATTTAAATACGACGAAGCAACCGACAAATACTTCCTGGAATCTCCCCGTTTGCAGGGCAAGTATATTTTGATGGACGAAATATCCGTTACAGGTACAGCCAACATCCTGATGGGTGCTGTGCTGGCAGAAGGGATCACTACCATTTACAATGCTGCCTGTGAACCCTATTTACAACAACTTTGCAAAATGTTGGTAGGCATGGGTGCCAAAATACAGGGCATTGGCTCCAACCTGCTGACCATCGAAGGGGTAGAAAAGCTGGGAGGCACCACCCATACCATCCTGCCGGATATGATTGAGATTGGCAGTTTTATAGGACTGGCAGCAATGACACAATCTGAAATTACTATTAAAAACACCTCCATTCCCAATCTTGGCAACATCCCTGCTGTTTTCCAAAAGCTGGGCATTCAAATGGAGTTTAGGGGTGACGATATTTTCATTCCCGCACAGGATCTTTATGAAATCCAAACCTTTATCGATGGATCTATACTCACCATCTATGATGCACCATGGCCTGGCTTCACACCAGATCTTATGAGCATCGTGCTGGTAGTGGCTACTCAGGCAAGGGGAAGCATACTCATCCATCAAAAGATGTTTGAATCAAGACTCTTTTTTGTTGACAAACTGATTGATATGGGTGCGCAAATCATTTTGTGTGATCCGCACAGGGCAACAGTGATTGGTCTGGAACGCAAATACAATTTAAGGGGCATTGAGATGAGTTCACCGGACATCAGGGCCGGGGTTTCGTTGTTGATTGCTGCTCTTTCTGCTAATGGAACCAGCATCATACACAACATCAACCAGATTGATCGGGGCTATCACCGCATTGATCAGCGATTGAACGCCATTGGCGCACAGATTGAAAGAATATAAATAAGGATAGTAAATAAAAAAAAAGGCGAGGAATTTACCTCGCCTTTTTTTATTGGATATGTTTTCAGTCTTAGAAACGAGGACAGTAAACACCTCTGTTTTCAGGACCACAAATGTCGTAAGTAAGAGAAAATTCAAAAGCACCGTTGGCTGGAGACGCTGCTGCTAAACCTGAAACAGTAAGGTCGTAGCTGAAGCCGATGCCGAAGTTTTCATAATTGAATCTTGTAGAAAGAATCACTGCATCAGAGTGCAATTTTACACCATTATCGTCTGTGGTAGGATCATCATCCTGAATACCCAAACGGTACCATGCTCCGATTTGCCATGATTGATTGGATGTACGGCTTGGACCAAGGGCAAAACGGAAGGAAGCACCTCCGTTGAATTCCCTGTGTGGACCCTGCATCATAAATACGGCAAAAGGAAGGAAAGAGATTTTTGGTTTCATTTCAAACTGACCACCACCGTGTAGGGTGATTCTATTGTAAAGATTAACACCTTTGCTGCCATCACCAAAGAATGATACATTGGGTTGGTTGAGGTGGTGAATGGCTGCTCCCAAATACCAGTTGGTGTATTTGTTCATCACAGAAAACCACAACAAACCAGCTGAGATGTCTGGGTAGATGAAGTCATTATCCGGAATGTCTTGTCCCAACTTAGAAGGATCAAAGCCATTGGCATCAATTTGTGAAGGCCATCTCAGGTCGTTTTCACGAATCCTCCTTTGAGAAATACCGGCATCTGCACCAATGACAAGGTATGACGCTTTCTGACGGTAGCCTGACATTTTTTTACTGTAGGAAAGTGAAATTCTTCCCTGTGTAGTACCAAACCTGGATTCACCGGCCACATCAGACCAAAGCGTACCCCCAATCCCAAAATAGTCTTCTCTCCCGATCGGGGTCTTTTGATCGTAAGAAATAGAATAGGTATTGTATGCATTGGCTTGCAATGCACCGGCCCATTGATTTCTGTAATTGGCAATAAACCTGTTTTTACAGTTCATGACACCTGTCATGGCTGGATTCAGGTTGAGTGGCGACATGTAGAATTGTGAAAAATGGATGTCCTGTGCGGAAATCTCCATTGTCAGAACAACAGCTACAAGCGTAAATACCAGTTTGAATGAATACTTCATCTTTATTAATAAATTAAAATTGTCAGCTAAAATGAGCTGTATTTTTATTTGAATGGAAGCATAAAAGTAATAAGATTTTTGAATTGCCGTCTTAAAACCTTTATTTTTTTGTTTATATCCCAAATATCCGGTTTACGCTGCCTGAGGCCTCAAAATTATATTGGGTTTAACTGAATAAAATATATGTTAAACCCAATATTTATCTGTGGTTCATAATCAGGCCTTTTTTACTTCGGCTTTGAGTTTTTCGAGGTCTCTCACCAGCAAACGCTTGCGGTTGAACGTGAGTTGGTCGGCATCGCGCAATTCGTTCAAAACAGTGGTCACCGTTTGTCGGGAGGTGGCTGTATAGTTTGCAATTTCCTGGTGAGTCAAGAAATTACGTACCACCCATTCGTAGCCAACGCGTTGGCCCTTTTTCTCAGTGAGCTCTACCAGGTATTCAATGATACGGCTGCGACTGTCTTTAAAAACCAGTGATTCCAGGCGATGTTCCATTTCCAGAACCTTGGAACCCATAAGTTTCATAAAAAACAGACTTAAGGCGTTGTGTTCTTTCAACAGGCTTTTCATTTCATTGGCCTGGACGATACAGATCTCTGTGTCTTCCATGGCATATGCAAAGTCTCTTCTTTTTTCTTCTCCTACCATCGACATTTCTCCAAAGACTTCTCCTTTGCCCAGGAGCGCTTTGGTGATTTCTTTGCCGCTATCACCAATGCTGCCAATTTTGACCTTGCCTTCGGTGATGAAATACAACTTATCTGCATGTTGATCAGGCAAATAAATGTAATCATTTTTAGCAAAATTCTTTTTGGCATGACCCTGCATGGCGTCTTCTACCTTGGTAGGGCAGAAAATACCTGTCATATCAATGTTTTCAAGATACCATAGTTGATGACCTTCCATAATGAATGAATTAACCTGTGACTGAATATCAAATATAATTCACTTCCAATCCAAATTTGTCAAATAAGCTCGAATTTGTCGTCACAAATTACTTAATTAAAGCAAATATTAAGCCAAAACAAAGACTTACATATTATTCGCTGTGTTAATATGATGCTATTTTCCTGAATAAATTTAATATTCTTTAACCATGAACTGATATTCAGAAAGTTAGCGAAATGGTTTTGATACAAACACCCTGAATTTTTTTTATTTTTTAATAAGCTTTTTACTGAAAAGCGCAATTGTGGCATCCGCAGAGATTAGTTTAGTCATGGTAAGGAAACAGGACTTATCTTTGCCCAAAATTTTAATAGTATGATCTTATCGATGACGGGGTATGGAAGGAGCCAGGTTTTGCTGGGTGATGTTTATTTTACAGTGGAACTCAAGGCATTGAATTCCAAGACTACCGACATTAGATGTAAGATGCCAGCCAATTTTGCTGATCGGGAGATGCCCATACGTAAGCTCATTACCGACGAAATTGTTAGGGGTAGGATCGAGTTCAACATTTTTGTAGGGGATGAGGGTTCAGCAGACGATTACACCATCAACACGGATCTATTGCAGCGTTATTTCAACCAGCTCAAGCCGTTGCAGGGAAAGATGAACATCAGCGACGCAGATATTTTTACGGCGGTGATGCGCATTCCCAGCGTAACCCAGACAACAGCCCATGTGTTGAGTGATGAAGATTTTGAACAGGTAGAAAATACCATTCGCGAAGCCATTGCTGCGCTCAATTCGTTTCGTCAAACCGAAGGTAATCAACTGGCCAGTGACCTGCGATCGAGGGTAGTGGGCATCCAGGACCGGGTAGTGGCCATTGCGCCACTAGAAGAAAACAGGATCGTTAGAATTAAAGAAAGAATGCGCAAAAACCTGGATGATTTTATTCAAACAGAACGCATTGATGAAAACCGTTTTGAGCAGGAAATCATCTATTATCTGGAGCGCATAGACATCACAGAAGAAAAGGTGCGGCTTACCCAGCATTGCACCTACTTTTTGGAACAACTGGACAGTAAAGACACGCAGGTGGGCAAAATTCTGGCTTTCATTGCCCAGGAGATGGGAAGGGAAATCAATACCCTTGGTGCCAAAGCCCAGGACCCTGAGCTCCAGCAGGTTGTGGTCCAGATGAAAGATGAGCTCGAAAAGATCAAAGAACAATTGGCAAATATACTATAATTGCAAATATGAAATTTAATCCCAAGGGCAAGATGGTTGTATTTACGGCGCCCTCCGGTGCGGGTAAAACCACGTTGGTTAGGCATTTGCTGGACCATTTTGGCTACCTTGATTTTTCGGTCAGCGCCACCACACGAAGCAGGAGAGAACACGAGCGGGAGGGTGTTGACTATTTTTTTTTATCGGAAGCCGAGTTCAAGCAAAAGATTGAAGAAGCTGCTTTTGTTGAATGGGAAGAAGTATACAACGGTCAATTTTATGGTACACTCAAGACCGAATTGGACCGTATCTGGGATCAGGATAAAGCCATTGTTTTTGACATCGATGTCAATGGTGCTTGCAGGCTCAAGGAAAAATACGGAGAACAGTGCCTCACCATCTTTGTGAAGCCCCCTTCAATCGACACACTGGTGGAACGACTCAAAAACAGAAATACAGAGACAGAAGCTTCATTGGCTAAAAGGATAGAAAAAGTAAAAAGAGAAATTGGTTATGAGAACCGTTTTGACGCAGTGATTGTTAATGATTTATTGGAAGTTGCCAAAAAGGAGGCAGAGATGCTGGTTGATAATTTTATACACCACTAAATTCACTCAACTTGTCTACAAAGAGTCACACCACAGAAGGAATTACAGTAACGGTGGAACCCAAATTTGACGGAGACATCACTGAAGGCTCTGCGGTAAAATTCATTTTTACCTACACCATTACCATTCACAATTCTTTGGCTTATACCATCAAACTTCTTTCCAGAAAGTGGAGGATTTTTGACAGCATAGGCACAAATCATGTTGTGGAAGGAGATGGGGTGGTAGGCCTCCAACCAGAGATAAGCCCGGGTGCCTCGTTTACCTATTCCTCCTGGTGTCCGTTGGATAGCAATCTGGGTACCATGGAAGGCAGCTATACCATCGAAAACACGGTTTCCGGCGGCAGGTCAGAGATTGCTATACCCCGCTTTGAATTAGCGGCAGACTGGATTAAAAATTGAATACGAAGAAATTCCGAATACGTTGATTTCACCTGTATACGGTCTTGTTTTGGGCATCTTACTTACCTTGTCTGCCCCTAATAAAAAAGCTTTCATTGATACTGCTGAAAGTGAATCCAAAGATGTATTTATAAGCACGGATATGGATTACATCATGGGCAAATTTGACCCTGCAACCCATAAGGATTTTGTGTTGATTCCCAGGCAATTCAGAGATAATGTGGTGAGATACTTGCGAAAGGATGTAATGCAGGCATTTGAGAAAATGGCCACCGCTGCCAAACAGCAGGGGGTAAAACTAGTAATCGTTTCAGCGACCCGCAACTTTGCTGACCAAAAAACCATTTGGGAAAACAAGTGGAAGGGAAAGACCAAACTGGATGACGGCACAAGGGCATCGGATATTGTTGATCCTGTAAAGCGGGCCAAAAAAATATTATTGTATAGTTCAATGCCCGGTACCTCCCGCCACCATTGGGGTACAGACGTAGACCTCAATGCCTTGAACAACGCCTGGTTTGAAAAAGATGAGGGGAAAAAGTTGTACCACTGGATGCAAAAAAATGCAGCTACCTATGGTTTTTGCCAGGTATATGGGATCAAAGGTGACCAAAGGAAGCATGGTTATCAAGAAGAAAAATGGCATTGGTCTTATTTACCACAGGCAAGCATTTATAGCGAAGTTGTAGAAAAAAAATTTAATAACGAAATGATTGCCGGCTTTGCAGGAGCACACACAGCAAAGGCAATAGATATGCGCACCAATTATATGATGGCCATCGATGCCGCTTGCACCTTGCCTTAAATCACACATCATAAAATAGCTATTATAGTCATGTTTGGCACAATTTGTGCATGACATGAAACGTGATTGATATAGAAAAAATAAACAAGCGACATTTCCTCGAAACCGATATGTACTATCGGATCGAGATGGGTCTGTCATCACGCCTGATGAAATACAACAACGGCGTATTTCATCTTGAGGTAGTCATAGGCCGCAAGTGGGAAAAAAATTACAGCGCCGCCGCCGCAGAGATGGCTTATTGCTGGAAACAAACCAACGAAGAACTCACGGGGGCCATTGCCTGCAAGGTCTACATCATTGACACCAAAAAACATCCCTACAAACAACTGTTGATCAACAGCGAGGTGGATGTAGAATACGATGCACGCAAAGGCATCTTATTCTACCGCCAGCACCTCAACTAAAGTTTAAAATTACAATTCAGGTTCGTCCGTTTCTTCCTGGTAATCGGGAAGGTCCGTTTGTTTTCTCTTGTGCAATTTCAAGACGTGGTTTAGCATCCATTCCATCTGTCCGTTGACACTTCTGAATTCATCGGCAGCCCATTTTTCTATGGAGCGGTAAACCTCCTCATCCAGCCTTAGCATGAATTTTTTTTTATCCATGACTACTGGTAAAGAGAGCCTGTATTGACCACAGGGGTCACGTCTTTATCTGAACACAACACAACCATGAGGTTGCTGACCATGGTGGCTTTTTTATCGTCGTCAAACTCAATGATTTTTTTTGATGACAGGTCGGCAAGGGCCATTTCAACCATGCTGACCGCACCTTCTACAATCTTGTGACGGGCAGCAACAATGGCTTCTGCCTGCTGTCGTTTCAACATGGCGCTGGCAATTTCTTCGGCATATGCAAGGTAGCCGATTCTCGCTTCCAATACTTCAATGCCCGCCATTTCCAATCGTTCTGCCAGGGCACCTTCGAGTGCGTGGTTGATCTCGTCCATGCCCGAGCGAAGGGTGATTTCGTGGTGATCTTCAAAGTTGTCGTATGAGTAAGCACCGGCCAGATTGCGGACAGCGGCATCGCTTTGCAATTTTACAAAAGCTTCGTAGTTGTCAACTTCAAATGCTGCCTTAAAAGTTTCCTTAACCCTCCAAACTGTGATCACACTTATTAGGATAGGGTTTCCTCTTTTGTCATTTACTTTTACGCGCTCACTTTCAAAGTTGCGTGCCCTTAGGGAGATTTTTTTCTTGCCATAAAAAGGGTTGGCCCAGTAAAAACCATTGTCCCTCACAGATCCTACATATTTACCGAAGAGGGTCAGTACCCTCGATTCGTTGGGGTTGATATAAAAGAAACCCGAGAGGATGAGAAATAGTGGAATGGTACAGCATACAACAATCAATGGCATTTGTAAATAAACACCATAAGGAATGCCTGCTGCCAATACCAGACATAAAAACAGAATGAGGTAACCGGAAATGGGTTTAAGTTGAACTTCTTTCATAATGATATTATTTTGATATCACAAATATATCAGAAATTGAAAAAATGGTGGCGAAATTTCGATTAAAAGAATAATAAAACAGTTTAATCAGCCTTTTTTAACCCTTATACTGATAAAAAGGTGGTAGGAGGCAAAACTACATTGTGTAATTTTCCACCAACAGATTAATAATTGCTGTAATATCAAGTACAAACTTTACTTTTTATCGTATAAATCGAGGTAAAAAACGAATAAAATATGGCAGGGCTGATTATATTTGTGCATTGGTCATCCAATAACATCTATCCTGCGTCTAGGGAAAATAAGGGGTAATTTTTGTAGAATTTAATTTGATATTGATATGATTCGACACATCAGTGTTGTAGCCTTATTTCTTTTCTTGTACTCAAATGGGTATAGTCAGGTAAATGTTGTTCCTCAACCATGTTTATCAGGAAATGAGAATACTTGTAAATGTAGTACATCACCTATTATGTGTACCATCAATCAACTTGATGGGTACTCATATACCATGACCTTTTTTCCACATGCATCGGATGGACCCCAGCCCATGTGTCCGCCTCCTGAAGGGACTAGCACATCATCTCAAAACCCTACCTGGTTTGCCTTTATAGCATGGTGTGAAAACTTAAGTATTCAAGTTACCTACTCGAACTGCCTTGATAATCCAAATTTTACAGGTGGAGCTTGTGCAGGAAATAATGATTTTGGTATCCAGGCTGCAGTATATTCAGGGTGTCCGGCCACCACTGCCAATGCCGTTGCTTGCGATACAGATGTAAATGGCTGCATTAATAATGGAGCAAGAGTTCTAAATTTGAGTGGATTAAATGTAGGGGCTACCTATTATTTTTTGGTAGATGGTTGCTGTGGTGCTGCCTGCGAGATAGATATTGATGTTGTTGGAGCTTGCAGTCAAAACGGTATTTCCAACTGGTTTGGTGGCATAGACGGACCCGATGTAATTTGTAAGCCTGATGCCATCAAGACTTACATGGTTACCAAATTGGAAGGAGGCTTGAATTATTTTTGGTATATTGATGGTGTTCCAGTTGTCAATGGACAATACCTAACTCAGCCCACACTCAATTTTTCTGCGTTAGCACCTGGTATGCACACCATTTGTGTGGACGCCAACAACCCCCCTTGTATTTACGAATCCGATTTTCCACCCCCATTGTGCAGGGAAGTGTGTGTGGCACCTTCACCTGCAGAAGCGGGTACCATTGGTACCACCCCAAACCCTGCTTGTCCCGGGCAAACTGTAAATATCAACGTTACGGGTTATAATGCGAATTCAGGATATATAGAGCATGTATTTATTACCAATTCGTCAGGAGACATAGTACAGGTACTTAGCGGTACTTCAGGATCTATTCAAAGCAATACTTGTGAAGATTTTACGGTTTATAGTTTGAATTATTTCGATTTATGCCTTGATTTTCCTGTGCCAGCTGTTGGCATGAATGTTTCTGAATTTGAGTGTGACAATTGTGGGTGTGAGTTGATTTCTAAAGTCATTTCTTTTGCAGACAACCAACCACCGGTATTTGTCAACCCACCTGCCAGTGGCACCTTTGCCTGCATTCTTCAGGCAACACCCATGGGACCACTTAATTATACGGACAATTGTATTCCAGCGGGAAGTGTGCCGGGTACTGAATCCGGTGCTACAAATGCCTGTGATGGCGGAGTCATCACGCGGGAATGGGAAATTACCGATGTGTGTGGGAATACCGCAAACTGGACCCAAACCCTCGATGTTAATGCTGTTGCCATAGCAGCATTTATCAATCCCCCCGCAGATATCACCCTCAATTGCGCAGATCAGTTGCCAACCAACCTCAACCTGAGTTATTCCAATGGAGGTACTGCTCCTTGCCTTATATCAGGTTCAGTAGCTGCAGATGTTGATGAAAACTATACACCTTGTAATGGGGGAACGGTGACCCATACCTGGACCTTTACTGATGTATGTGACAGGACTATAACCCATGTGCGCACAATCACTATCAACCCCTTGGTTCAGGCAGCTTTTGTCAACCCACCTGCAGATATTACGGTAGATTGCAGCAATTTGCCTGCCTCTGCGCCCAATTTAAATTATACAAATGGCATGACGGGCACGTGTTTGATATCAGGCAATGTACCTTATACCGTACAAGGCAACGCGCCCACGGTTTGTGGTGGTGATTTCTTTTTCAACTGGACTTTTACAGATCAATGTGGCAGAACAATAACCCATACTCAAAAAATAACGGTGACTCCTTTGCCGGAAGGGAATTTTGTGAGTCCACCAAATGATATTGTGGTGGAGTGTAACGCTATACCTACCACTGGCACACCGGTAACCTTTACCAATGGTCTCAGTGGACCCTGCCAAATCAATGCCAATGTTATTCCTACAATGGGAGGATCAGGCGATCAATGTGGCGGAGAAATTTATTTTGCCTACTCCTATACTGACCAATGCAACCGCACCAAGGTAGACACTCAATTTGTGCAGATCAATCCAATACCTGAGCCATATTTTGTGAATCCTCCAGCCAACATGACTGTAACGTGTGAAAATAGGCCTACCACCTTACCAACGCTTCAAGTAAGCAATGCACCGGCTTTGTGTCCCATTACAGCCACAGTAACTGCCACTGTTTCAGGTAGCGCCAGTGAATGCGGTGGTACGCTTACATACAACTGGCAATACGTTGATATTTGTTCCAGGGTAATTTCCCACACCCAAACGGTAACGGTAACACCTATGCCACAAGGTGCCTTTGTAAATCCACCGGCTGACATGACGGTCAATTGCAACCAGGTGCCTAGTGGGGCTCCCAACCTCACCATTATGAATACAGGTATGGGTAGTTGTGCCATCAACCAGTCAATAGTAGCTGTTCAAAGCGGTTCGGCTACTCAGTGTGGAGGAATGATCACATATACCTGGACCCATACCGATCAATGCAATCGCATTACCACTCACGATCAGGATATAACTGTAAGCCCAATGCTGCCTCCAGTTTTTGTGAATCCACCTGCCAGCATGACGGTCAATTGCAACCAGGTGCCAACCAGTGCCCCTAATCTCCAGGCAGTCAACAACGATCCCAACTGTCCTATCAATGTCAGCGTAACACCAACGCAAACCGGCAGTGCTACACAATGCGGTGGTTCCATTACATACACCTGGACCTATACGGATCCTTGCGGTCAGACCATTGTTCATAATCAGACCATTACGGTAACACCAGCGTTGGCCCCTGTTTTTATTAATCCTCCTTCGGATATAACAGTTGCTTGCGATATGATACCTACTAGTGGGGCTATTCTGGTAGCCGCCAACAATGATGTCAATTGTCCAATCAATGCCAACGTCACGCCAACCCAAACGGGCAGTGCAACCATTTGTGGAGGCATTATTACTTATACATGGACTTATACAGATGTTTGTAACCGCACTATAACACATACCCAAAAAGTAACAGTGACACCAATGCCACCGCCGACATTTGTAAGCCTTCCTCAAAATGTGACAGTTAGCTGTGATCAGATTCCTGCGGCTGGGGCTACATTAAATGTGGTAAACAATGGACCAACAGGGTGTAATATCAATACTACTGCAACACCTGTTCAAACCGGTAGTGCGGATATGTGTGGAGGCATCATCACTTATACATGGACTTTCACGGATCAGTGCAACCGCACCATCACCCATACTCAGACGGTGACGGTAACACCCATGCCACAAGCCAATTTTGTTAATCCACCACCAATGAATATAACAGTCAACTGTGATGCGATCCCTGCAGCCGGTGCAGTGTTGACTGCAACCAACGGATCAGTTACTTGTCCCATCAATGCAACAGTAACACCTGTTCAAACAGGAAGTGCTACGATTTGTGGTGGTATCATTACCTATACCTGGACATTTACAGATCAGTGCAATCGTACCATCAGTTATCAGCAAACAGTAACCGTAATACCCATGTTGGCACCTCAGTTTGTGAGCCCACCGGGCAACAGTACTGTAACCTGCGACAACATACCTACCTCAGCACCTAATCTCAATGTAATCAACAACGGCCCTGTTGGATGCAACATCAATGAATCGGTTGCTGCCGTATTAGAAGGTACGCCCAATGCCTGTGGAGGACAGTTCAATTACCGGTGGACATACACGGATGTATGTGGACGGACCATCCAACATGTGCAAGCCATAACGGTTTCACCAACTCCTTTGGGAGCATTCCAAAATCCGCCGGAAAATGAATTGGTCACTTGTGATTTGGCGCCCCTGCCTACCAGTTTTCCTAATTTGACTTTTACCAATGGACTTACAGGCAATTGTGGTATAAATGCTACAGTTGCCCCTGTTGTAACAGGAACTGCCAATAGTTGTGGTGGCATTATTGTTGCTACGTGGACCTACACTGATTTTTGTAATCGTACTGTTACCCATACCAAAACAGTTACTGTGCAACCGGCACCTTTGGCCAGTTTTTCTAATGTACCGCCTGATATCACAGTAGCATGTGGTGATTTGGTAAACACGCCTATTTCAATCAATTATTCCAATAATCAGAATGGAGCATGTGCCATTTCCGGCAGTGTTCAAAATGTAAGGAACGGTACTGTTTCGTATTGTGGAGGTACTTTACAGGATGTTTGGGTGTATACAGATCCATGTGGTAGAACCATATCAGCAAGCAGACTGATCACCCTTTTGCCGGCACCTCCTGCAACTTTTACCAGTTTGCCGCCCAATGTAACAGTAAGTTGCGAAGACGTGTATAACGTCAATACGGTACTAAACTATACAAACGGACAGTCTGGTGTTTGCGCCATCTCGGGTAGTGTTTCTCCGGTTGAAAGCGGATCATTTAATTCGTGTGGTGGTACCGTATTTTATACGTGGACCTTTACAGATCTTTGCAACAGGTCGATCACACATACCATGACCATGACGATTGAACCTGCACCAGATCCGGATTTTGTAGATCCACCGCAAGACCAGGATCTGGACTGCGGAGGTGTCAATGACCCGCCATCCTTTATCCTTGTGTCTAATGGTTTGACAGGGCCGTGCGGGGTTAATATCAATGCACCACTGGTAAGTGTAACCCAAAACGGAGGTACTTATACCAACAAATGGGAATATACACATCCATGTACAGGACAGGTATTCACGCACATACAAAAGACGTTTACCATCATTGCACCCAATTTGTTTGTACAGGATCCCGATATTGAAATTTGCCAGGGCAATGTTTTTGATTTGTCATCCATCGAGGTAATTGACCTTAACGATACAGATCCTGTAATCACGTATCACTCTACAATTCCGGCTGATCCATCCAATGAAATCCTGCCGGAAATCATGCCCAATCCGGGGGATGTATATTTCATCCGTGGCCTGAATGCAGAAGGATGTGATGATATTGTAATCATTTATTTCAATGTATTTGACGCACCCAATGCGGGTGGTGATGGCAATGCCAAAGTATGTAACGATGGCTCTACCCTCAATCTCAATGGCCTGTTAAATAATGGGGCGCAAACCGGAGGTTCCTGGGTGCAAGTGGGTGGCAGTAATATTAATCTGTCGAATCCTGCTGCCGTAAACTTTAATGGAGTAGCACCCGGCAGTTACAACCTTTCTTACATTGTAGAAAGCCAATACGATTGTCCACCGGATACTTCATTTTTTGTTATTGCTGTGACTCAAAAGATCAATCTCAATCTGGCCCTGGTAGATTGTGTGCCTGGTGGAACCTGGGAAATAAAGTTAACGACCAATGCTCCAGGTATCACCACAACATTAGGTACTGTTCAGAAACTTACCCTGGATACCTTCCGTGTATACAATATACCGCAAGGTCAGGGAGTGACCATCAATGCATCATCTGCCAACAACGTTTGCCAGGCCAGTCTGGTGCTAACAGCTCCCAATTGTGCTTGTCCGTTTATACCCGCACCAACAGGTAATACATCTTATACAACTTGTGAATCTGCAGTTGCAAGCATTGTGATGACGGTAACTGTTCCTGCCGGCATGCAAGCCAATTGGTTCGCGGTTCCGGTAGGGGGCACTGCGTTGGTGAGTAATAGTCTCACTTACAACCACACCAATGGCAGTCCGGGTGTATATACCTACTATGTTGAAACCTATGATCCTGCAACCGGTTGCTACAGCCTTTCCAGGTTGGAAGTGCAGGTTGAAATTTTCAGCAAACCACAAGTCAACAACCACACACTTACGCTTTGTGATGCCGGCAATAACGGCACCGAATCATTTGACTTCAATGAAGCCCATGGTGAAATTACTTCGTTGGCCAATTCCATAAGCTTTCACCTTACACTGGCTGATGCGCAGTCGGGAAGTAATCCGTTAGTTTCCCCTTACAACAATGTATCCAGCCCTCAAAAGCTTTATGTTTCTGTTGTCAATCAAGCCGGGTGTAAAAACATTGCTGAACTTGATCTGATGCTCAATCCTGTTCCAGCACCTGTGCTTACAGTGGTTGATGAAAGCTGTGTAGGTAGTGATAATGGTTCGGTCACAGCGGTCAATGCCAACCCTAACGAAACGGTGCGTTATACCCTGGATAATCAGAACTGGTCGAATACAGGTGTCTTCACCAATCTGCCTGTAAGCAATTACATCCTTATCAGTGAAAATCAGTTTTTATGCCGGAGCCAACAGCCTTTCAGCATTCAAACGGGACTGCTGATACAGATCCAGACTTTCAGTGCTGTATGTGACAATAAAGGAACCCTTTCTGATCCGGCAGACGATGTGTACCACATTACTTTACTGGTGGGGAACAACTTAAATGTGGCCGGCAGCTTCCAACTGGTAGGAACCAATGGATTTACAGGGCAATACAATTATAATACCACCTATAATTTTGACCTGCCCGCCAATGGGGCTACAATTACGTTTACTTTGACAGATGTTGTCAGGGCTTGTACTGCAAACAGAACCATAGGGCCACTCAATTCATGCTCTACCAATTGTGTGGCCGACCTGGAAATCATTTCATTGAATTGTAATGGGAATGGTACACCTTCTGACCCCAATGATGACTTTTATGAGCTGTCATTCAGGGCTACAGCGTTAAATGGGGCTGCTACCAACATGTATATACTGAGTGTAGACAATGTACCCAAAGGCAATTATATGTATGGTATTACCTACAACATCAACATTGCAGCCACCAATCAATTGGCCACTGTGAGGGTGACCGATGCAGAGGATGTGCAGTGCTCTACAAGCAAAGATATTGGCCCCTTGAACAACTGTTCGAATCAATGTATACTCAATGCCCTGGTAGAATCTGTCAATTGTGTTAATCCTGGAGGCAGTCCAAGTCCTTTGGATGATTATTATGAGGTAAAGATCAAAGCGTCAATCATCAATGGAGGTACTAGTACCGGGTTTAGTGTAAGGACCTCGGCAGGTGCCACCGTAAATGGAACTTACAATACAACCCTCACTCTGACCATACCTGCAGCAGGACAAAACGAAGTACTTACCATTACAGACTCCGGCAACAGTGCCTGCAATACTACGCTCAACCTAAATGTACTTGAGCCATGTTCCGGTCCTTGTGAAGTAAACATTGATATAGTGGATTATGATTGCAGCGACAACGGAACAACAAACAACAGCGCAGATGATGTATATACCATCAGCATAATGACCACGCTTGTCAATGGCGGCAATTCCGGCACTTACAAACTTACGGTGGATGGCAAAGATTATCAGGGTAAGTATGGAGAAGTGCTGAAAATAATGCTGCCTGCAGATAGTAAGGCACATAACATCAGTGTGGTTGACAATGTAAGCGCAGAGTGTAAGGGCAATGCCCAAACAGATTTGTTACTACCTTGTTCTGTACCTTGTACCATTAATGCAACGGTGTTGAGTTTTGATTGTAATAACGGAGGAACAACCAGTGATACCGGCGACGATACCTATACCGTTACCATCTCTGCCACAGCGTCTAATGGTGGTACAGGTTTTACTGCCGTGGTAGATGGCAAGTCTACCGATGGATTGTACGGACAAAATCTTATTCTCAACTTTAAGGCCGACAATGTGGTACATACCATCACCATAACTGATAAAAACAATACGGTTTGTACGGCTGTCATCAGTACACCACTGTTGGCTCCCTGTTCGGGGCCGTGTGAAATTACAGCTGTGGCATCCAATATCGTATGTAACAACAATGGCACCAACAATACAGATGCAGACGATGTGTTTACTTTTGATCTGCTGGTAACGGGCAACAACACTCAATGGAAGACCGATCAATTTGGAGGTGTTGAAGGCTTTGTTGGCAATAAAAAGACCATGGGTCCTTTCCCCATTGCGGGCAGTGTTTCTACATTCCTGGTGTATTATGCCAACAGTCCCAATTGTAAGCAAAATGTGAACATTACACTTCCGCCAACTTGTAGTGCATGTACACAAACAGCGGATGCGGGTAACGGAGGAGAATTGTCATGCACACAAAATGCAATTCTCCTTACAGGTACTGCATCACCCAATGGGGTCAATCAATGGTACTTAAACGGCAATTTGGTAACTACAGCTACTACCCTGATTGCCGGAGAACCGGGATGGTATCATTTTGTAGCCACCTACCCAGATGGCTGTGTGGCCGAAGATTCTGTGCTGGTAACCATAGATGATGATTTGCCAGTAGTTACAGTGACCAGAGGAATGGATCTCACTTGTGAAATCAATGAAGTAACGTTGACAGCCACTGCTACCGGTAATAACCTCAAGTATGAGTGGACAACCGAAGAGGGGGTAGTGGTGAGCGAAGGATTGACACTTAAGGTGACGGAAGAAGGTAAGTATTTCTTCCGCGCTTACAACACCATCACCGGCTGTAGTTCTGCGAAAATTTTGGTAGAAGTGTTGAAGGATACCAAAGAACCATCGAGTGTAATTTATGCGAGACCAACTTATGTATTTGATTGTGTAATCAAAACCATTACCTTGTACAATGTCAGTGAACCAGATGTTTCTTATACATGGAGAGCCAATGGCAGCCTGCTTTCAACCAATGAGACGGTAGACATCAACACAACCGGGAATTATTCATTGATTGCCATCGATACCATATCAGGCTGTTGGAGTGAGTCCAGTCTTGTGATCAATTCATTGATAGAATACCCGATTATCAATTTGGTCGTTGAAGACACCCTCGATTGTGTGACCAGTTCAGTTTTTCTCAGTTCAGAGGGTTCACAGGTAGGCCCTGATATCAGTTATCAGTGGCAGGATAAAAACAGGAAAAACATTTCCACCACTCCGGGTAAGATCGAAGTGACAGAGCCTGGCAATTATTATCTGATCCTCAAAGACAGTTCCAACGGGTGTACCAATGAAGATACGGCGAGTGTGGAAGTATTCGAAAATGAAATAGACATCAATCTTCCTGTGACCATTTTTGTGCAGGAAGGAGATACTGTGCGCTTAAACACCATTCTCAATATCCCTGCATCTGAGATCCAGTCGATCAAATGGACACCAACCGACAACCTGAGTTGTACGGATTGCCTTAATCCAGTTGTCACGGTGCCGGAAGATGCATCCTATACCATAGAGGTCATTGACATATATGGATGTAAAGCAGTGGCTACAGTACGTCTGCTGGTGACCAAACAGGAGATTGTAAACATACCCAACATCATTGAGATAGACAATGGCACCAATGGTGGCTTTACCCTCTATGGCAATGACCAGGTTGAGCGTATCAATTACCTTAAGATCTATGATCGTTGGGGCAATTTGATGTTTATCAACGAAAACTTTGTACCCAACCAACCATCACTGGGATGGGACGGCAGGTTTAACGGCAAGCCCGTGGTACCGGGTGTGTTTGTATATGTATTTGAAGTAGAGATCAACGGCATTGGCCCCCGGGTTTATGCGGGAGACGTTACCGTAATTAAATAAAAAAAGGGGCGGTTTTATCCGCCCCTTTTTTTTGGATTATGTTATTCTGTTATCTGTTTTCCTTGACCAGTTTGCCGTGATATTTGCCATCAGCTGTTTCGATGGTATACATATATATGGATGAGGGTAGCTGACCTGTTTGCAGCTGTCTGCTTTGCTGTCCTGCTTCATTGTACCATGAATTCTCAAGTATAATTCTGCCCATGCCATCGGTGAGTGTAAGTTTGGCAGGCCCTTCAGTGGCCGAATTGAGCATAATGGTAACCGCATCTATAAAAGGATTGGGATAAACCCTGCAAGGCTCATTCTGGTGTGCTACCAGATTTCTGAAACTGGCTTCGATTTCTTCCTGATCGTGAATACCAGCAAATTTTTCGGGATTGATATCACCCAGTTGCACTACCATAAACTGAATGCCTTCCATATTGCTGTGTACAGAATCCATGCGCATCCAGTCTTCGTGGTGAGCCAGGATGTCTGCTTTCATGTTTTTGGTGTGCTCATCTATGACAAAGGTGTAATGATTGACGGGGGCAAACTGACTAATCTCCCCCGTAAGGTATTTCACCATCAAAGAGAGATCTTCAGTATTAATCTTACCATTTTTATCAAGGTCGGCTGCCAGGTATTGCCAATGGTGGGCCAGTGATTTTTGACCCAGCAACACAGAAGTCAGCAGATCGAGGTCGGCTTTATCAATGTTTTCAAGGGCAGGGCCTGTAGTTATAGGACATTGTAGAATATAGCTCTGGTTTTTCAGCATCACAGTATCGAAAACAAAGAGGCCTTTATCATCAGTTTTGGTGTTGAAAGTAAAATCGGTAACAGGAACAGTATCTTTCTTTTCGGTGATGGTGAGTTTTTCATCCATAAAGTAGACCCAGTAACCTGATAGATTTTTGAAACTATCTCTGGTTACTACTTTTGTGGTGTCATAACTGACGATGACCTTATATTGTTTTAATGGATCGTAAAGTTTGAGATCAGCACCTGTTACGCCTTTGCCATAAACATTACCCACCCATCCTTTGGCTGCAAATCTGGAGGAAGCTATGGTTGGTGGTTTGGGTTTGCAGTCTTTGATGTTGGCACCATTGTTTTGGATATCAATTTCTACTTCACAATAACTCTGGTTGCCTCTGGAGTCGGTTACATACATTTTGACCTTTGATTTACCAACTTGGTCGCAGGTAAAAGTTTTGGACATTTCATTGGGATCGGGAGAGAACGAATAGCGCAGAGGGTAGTTGTTGCAGGTAGAATAACTTTTCCAATTGAGGTCTTTGGCCCAAAGTTGTACCATACCCTGGTCATTGACACCATCGTTGTCGGTATCGAGCCCCATGAGCGCTACCGACAAGTTGCTTACGCATACGGCCACCGGTGCTTTGTCGTTTTTCACGGTTACATTTACAAGGCAGGTTTTCTTTTGCCCACAGCCGTATTTGATGGTCATGGTAACTTTGGTAGTACCAACAGGGTAGGTTCCCGAGATGTTGGCGTATTTTTCTGTAGAATAGGGTGAATTGTTGGTGATTTCAAAATTGCCGCCACAGCTTGACGCGTCGATGGTCAATGGATTGGCTATCACTTTGCCGAATTTGCAATCGAAGGCACTTACCGTAATATCAGGAATACACTGAAAATCGGGAGGTACCGAATTGACAATCTTGATGGTTTGCGTAAAGGTCCAACTACCCTGGTTGCTGTAGTAGCCACCCGAGGGCATTTGGCACCAGTCGATGACCGTCCATTTTCTAAGTATCTTTTTACAGTCGGGTGTTACCGTGTACAAAGCATCGGTATAAGAATATCCAATAATGGCACATTCTACGGGTACCCAGGTGGGTTTGCCTGTTACATCGGGGTGGGTATTGGGGTTGCATCCTTCCAGTGTAACCATGGCGGGCCAGACGATGGTTGATCCGTTGAAATTGCCACCTCCACCTACGGTAATGGTTTGGGTACAGGATTGCAGGTTCCAGTAAGGATCCTCGAGGGTCCAGGTTCTGGTAATATAACCACTGCCGCAGCTGTTGAGGTAGTAGTTGGTAACAGGTGTTCCAGCTGAGTGGTAGCCTGTGCTGTTGTGGTATTGGGCATTGCCATAAATGGAGAGGTCCCAAAGTTCGGCGTCGCAGTCTACAGTTACATCATTGGGACAAATCAATGCCCAACTAGGTGCATTTTTGGCTTGGAGAGCCGGCAGCAAAGACATCAACAGGCATACGATGCCCGGAAGCAGGGTGTAGTTTTTTTTCATGATTTTTGAGACTTTAGTCAGTTAAAAAACAAAAATTGCTATCAGGCAATTATATATTACAACAAATTTACATGCATAAATTCATTATTTAAAGCATTTTATGTTAAAATTTGAAAAATTAGGTGTTTACCCCTAAAATGAAGTAGGGTAAAAAAGAAGAAAAATGAATGAAAAAGATTTACAGTTTAAACTGAATGTTGCCTTCCAGATTTACAAATGCACCTACTGCTGTTGAGAACGACTTTTTAAGAGCAGAACCCTGGTTGTTGTTTTGAAATTGAACATTTTTGAGTGAAAGCGTGCCTTGATTGTATATGGCCCCTCCATTGGTAGATGAAAAACCATTGATCAGTTTCATATCTCGGAGGGTAAGTGTTTTTCCGGCACTGACATTAAAGATGCGGCTCGTATTGTTGCCTGATATGATAAAATTGTTGATGTCATTGCCAAAAATTTTCATGTCGCTTGTTATGGCAATTTCTCCACCGGTAAGGGTAATGGTCGAACTGGAGGGCAATGAAAAAACAATGGTATCTGAATTACATACATCGTTAACAGCTTGTCTTAGGGTCCCGGTACCACTGTCGCCATTGACAGATACCGTGACATTGCCGGG
>CALMWS010000299.1 GCA_937870795.1 uncultured Bacteroidota bacterium
TGCCTTTTGGGGGTATCCGCAGCAGCGGACAGGGTACCTATCATGGAAGGACGGGTTTTGAAACCTTTTCCAACAACAAATCGGTACTGCATTCACCCAAGTGGTTTGATCTTGATTTGCTGTATCAGCCGTATACAAAAGCAAAACTCCGTATCATAAAGTGGTTTTTTATGAACTAAAAATACATCATTTTGTGGATGCCAAATTTAATTTTGTTTAAAATTGGCATTATTTCCAAATAATATTTTGCAATTAGTGCATAATAATATGTAAAACAAAATTATCTTTGCACTCCTTTTATCAAAAGTAACATGCAGCAGATTAGAAACATTGCCATTATTGCGCACGTAGACCACGGAAAGACTACCCTGGTAGACAAAATCATTCATGAGTGTCATGCCAGTGATGATTTCAAAGACCATGGTGAATTGATCCTGGACAACAACGACCTGGAACGGGAGCGTGGTATTACCATTGTTTCTAAAAACGTATCGGTCAATTTCCAGGGGGTAAAGATCAACATCATTGACACCCCGGGTCACTCCGACTTTGGAGGTGAAGTGGAGAGGGTATTGCGTATGGCAGATGGTGTCTTACTTTTGGTAGATGCTTTTGAAGGTCCGATGCCACAGACCCGATTTGTCTTGAACAAAGCCATTGAATTGGGTCTCAAGCCCATTCTGGTAGTAAATAAGGTGGATAAAGAAAACTGCAGACCAGAAGAGGTACAGGGCGATGTTTTCGACCTCATGTTTAACCTTGGTGCTACTGAAGATCAGCTTGACTTTGTGACTCTTTTTGGATCTTCGAAGTTGGGATGGATGAGTTTTGATCACAACCAGCGTACCCACAACATACAACCCCTGCTTACTGCCATCATCGACAATATACCGGAAGCCCCTTACTTTGAAGGTCCTGCTCAAATGCAGATTACTTCACTGGATTATAATGCATTTCAAGGCAGGATTGCCATTGGAAGAATTTTTAGAGGCGATCTTAAAGAAAACACAGACTACATCATTTTCAGAAAAGATGGCAGTCAGAAAAAAGTAAGGGTCAAGGAACTTTATGTTTTTGAAGGTCTTGGCAAAAAGAAAACCGATACTGTAAGAGCAGGCGATATATGTGCAGTAGTGGGTTTGGAAGATTTTGATATCGGAGATACCATAGCAGATTACGAACAACCGGAAGCATTGACAAGAATTGCGGTAGACGAGCCTACCATGAGTATGTTGTTTACGATCAACACATCGCCATTCTTTGGCAAGGAAGGTAAGTTTGTTACCTCCAGACACCTGCGCGACAGGCTTTACAAAGAGTTGGAAAAGAACCTTGCTTTAAGGGTAGTCGACGGACCTACCGAAGACAAATTTGATGTTTACGGCAGGGGAGTACTCCATCTTTCTGTATTGATTGAAACCATGAGAAGAGAAGGATATGAGTTGCAGGTGGGCAAACCTCAGGTAATTCTCAAAGACATCAATGGTGAAAAGTGTGAACCTATTGAGCACCTTGTCATCGATGTTCCTGAAGAATCAGCCGGCAAGGTCATTGAACTGGTAACGCAGCGCAAAGGACTCATGCAGGTTATGGAACCCAAGGGCGATGTTCAACACCTTGAATTTGACATTCCTGCAAGGGGCATCATTGGCTTGAGAAATATGATCCTTACCGCTACGGCTGGTGAAGCAGTAATGACGCACCGATTCAAACAATACGAACCCTACAAAGGTGAGATCACCGGTAGAAATAAAGGTTCTCTGGTCTCTATGGAACAGGGACAGGCACTGGCCTATGCCATCGACCGATTGCAGGACAGGGGCAGGTTTTTTATCGATCCCAACGAACAGGTTTACGTAGGCCAGGTTATTGGTGAACATTCCAGAGATAATGACCTTGATGTTAACGTGATCAAAGGAAAAAAATTGACCAACATGCGTGCTTCGGGTTCAGATGATGCTGTTAAAATTGCTCCTAAGATTGTGTTTTCATTGGAAGAAGCCATGGAATACATCAAGGAAGATGAATACCTTGAAGTGACGCCCGTTAGTCTTAGAATGCGCAAGATCAAGTAATTTTTCTGTTGTTCTGATTAACTTCCTGCTTTCTTTTTTCGTTGTAATAGAAGAGGTGAATTGCACTTATTTATTCACAATCAAAAAAGCAAAATGAGACGTTTTCATATTATCATATTGATGTTGGTCGCTGTTGGGCTGAAAGCGCAAACGGTCAATCCCGGTTTTTTGAGTTTTTCTCCATTTCAATTTTTTAGAAATGCCTTCATGGTCAATTATGAAACAGGCATTGGCAAAGACAAAACCCTTGTATTTTCACCAGGCGTGGTGCTAAAAGACAATGCCAATGAGTCGCTTACAGGGTTTATTGGAGAATTGCAATTTAGGTATTACCTCATCCATCCGAGTTTTGATTATATGGATACCAAATACGGAGGGGTGAGGTTGCAGCCTTATGTAGCCCCTTACTACCAATACAGCAGCATCCAGAAAGAATTGCCTTCCTATTACTACGACCCTCAGACAGGAAATGGCAAAAACTATGATCTAACCCGTGACATTACCACCCATGCCGGTGGGGTTTTGGTGGGATGTAGGGGCTTATTGACCAAAAATTTGTTTGTAGATCTGGGCATAGGTGGAGGATTCAGGTTGAGTCAGCTTGAGGATAGTTATTCCATTGCCATCCCTCCGCAGCCTGTTTATGAAAGTTATGACATATTCGACTACGAATACCGGGGCATTGCCCCCAAAGTCTTGTTTACCCTGGGTATTAGGTTGTACTAGATGTATTTTAACATAAGTTTATAATAGGGTAGACCTGCCAATGCAGTGATAATACGCTGGTATAGCCTAATTTTACAGCCAGGCTTAAACCAAAGCGGTATTTAGCCGTTTGATTAATATTATAAACCTTAAATCATTTTATCATGGCATTTACACTTCCTGATCTTGGCTACGATTACAATGCGCTCGAGCCTAAAATAGATGCGCGTACAATGGAAATCCATCACACAAAACATCACCAGGCATACATTACCAACCTCAACAAGGCCATAGAAGGCACTGCATTGGAGGGTAAAACGATTTTGGAAATTCTGGCCGGTCTTGACATGACCAACATGGCTGTGAGAAACAACGGAGGCGGACATTACAACCACAGCTTGTTTTGGGAAGTATTAAATCCCAATGACAGAGGTTATCTGACGGGCCCACTGAGAGATGCCATCGAAGCCGCTTATGGTACCAAAGAAAATTTTGAAAAAGAGTTTGCTCAGGCTGCCATGACTCGTTTTGGTTCAGGTTGGGCATGGCTGTGCGCCCACAAGGGGGGTAAAGTTGAAATTTGCTCAACACCCAATCAGGATAATCCATTGATGCCTTCTACCGGTTGTGGAGGTACACCAATTTTGGGTTTGGATGTTTGGGAACATGCCTATTACCTCAACTATCAAAATAGAAGAGCGGATTACATCACAGCATTTTTTGATGTAGTCAACTGGAATGTGGTTGAGAAAAAATACAATGCAGCCATTTAAGCTCATTGCATTATTTATTCTTCTTGCATTTGGGAAGGAAGGCAATACTCAGAATTCAGAACCCATAAAAGTTTACGATTCCTTTGATGATTTTCAGCAATCGGAACTCAAACTTGTAGACCGGGGTGTGAAACTGGTGAATTTTTGGGCCACCTGGTGCAAGCCTTGTGTCAAGGAATTGCCCTATTTTCAGCAATTGCATGAGAAATATCCAGATCTGCCCATGTTGCTGGTGAGCCTCGACAAGAAGGCAGATGCTTCAGAAAAGATAGCTTCTTTTTTGGCTAAAAGGGGGATTACCATTTCAACTGTGCTTTTGGCCGACACCAGGGCCAATGACTGGATAGACAAGGTTTCTCCGTTATGGTCGGGCTCCATTCCTGCCACCTTGCTGGTCACCGAAGCAGAGCCTGTTTTTTTTGAAACCGACTTTGAATCTCTGGAGACCTTAATGGAAACAACTCAGATTATTTCATATTTAAAAAACATAAAATAGACATGACATTAAGTTTGTTAACAGGATTGTTGATCACAATATTTACCATGAATGCTCCCGCTGCCCTGAAGCCGGGAGATGTAGCAGCAGATTTTAAATTGAAAAATGTTGATGGGAAGATGGTTTCCCTATCAGATTTTAAAAATGTAAAGGGATATATTGTTGTGTTTACGTGTAACCACTGTCCCTATGCCAAAGCATACGAAGACAGGTTGATTGCCATCAATGATAAATATTCAAAGCAGGGCTATCCGGTAATTGCCATCAATCCCAATGATCCTTCGGCTGAGCCGGAAGACAGTTTTGATGAAATGAAGGTAAGGGCCAAACAAAAGGGTTTCAAATTTCCCTACCTTATGGATGAAGGACAGAAAATTTATCCTCAGTACGGAGCTACCAAAACACCCCATGTTTTTTTGTTGGATAGCAAGAGGGTAGTAAAATACATTGGTTCAATAGATGACAGCCCCACCGATGCCTCTGCCGTTAAAGCAAAATACCTGGAAGACGCCATTGCTGCATTGCAGGCAGGAAAAGATATCATTCCCAACGTCACCAAAGCACTTGGATGTTCGATCAAAGTAAAAAAAGCCTGATAGAACAGAAAAATTTTTCAGTAAAAAGAGGCCAGACTTGCCAATGTGCATTTCTGGCCTTTTTTTTGCTATACAAGTTGTGTTTTCCCCTCTTATTAATGTTGAACTGGTAGTTTAAAGATTACTTTAGGCAAGGTAATTGTCAGATTCTGATTTTTTTTGCGATATTAGCGACGTATTCACGTTATGCATGGCAGAAAATATCGACAAGGTTAATCTGGAACTTATTTTGCAGCACGATCCTGAAAAGGGGTTTGAATATATCTATACCCATTTTTATGAGATCTTGTGTAAAGCATCGTACCGCTTGCTTCTGGATAAAGATGCGGCGGAAGATGTGGTTCAGGAAGTTCTGTTGGAGTTTTGGAACAAAAAAGAACAAATCACCATTACAACTTCCATTTTGGCTTACCTGAAAAGGTCGGTCTACAACAGGTCTCTCAATTACATCAAATCAAAATCTCGTTTTACCGACGATGAAAATGCTTTGATGACCTTTGAAGATGCTGAAGACTCCGTTGAGGAAGAAATTTTTGGTAGTGAAATGCAGCAAAAACTCGACAAAGTGATGGAAAATCTGCCCGAAAAATGCAAATATGCGTTTGCTTTGAGCAGATTTGAGCACAAAACCTACCAGGAAATCGCCGAAATCATGGACATTTCGGTCAAAACGGTGGAAAATCAGATATCTAAAGCATTGAAAATATTGCGTAACTCGTTGTTAGTCAATACGTAGAAATAAATTATAAAAAAAACTAATATATGGATAGGGGGACACGCCGCATTTAATTGTCCTACTCTTAGCCAGGAAAACTTAGTTTAACATGAGTAAAGAGAACATAAGCATATGGGTGCACAAACAACTGACAGGTCAGTTGAGTGCAGCTGAGCAGGAGGAGCTTGACAAAGCACTCTCGTCTGATGCTTCTAATCAGCAGCTTGCGCGTGATGTGCAGGCAGTTTGGGAGAAGACAGGGACATTGGGAGATGACGTGCAATTTGATGCTACAAAAGCCTTTCAGCGCTTTAAAGCCAATGTGGCTGCTCAGTCACCAAGGCAGGAGCAAGTTACGCCCAATGTAAGACCCTTGAGCACATCAGCAGGGCCAAGGAGAATTTTCTTGCAGTATGCATCCGCAGCGGCCGCGGTGCTTGTTTTAGGATTTTTTGCAATAAAATGGTTTGGCAATAACTCAAACGATATTTATACCGTTGAAAGCGGAGCAAGCCCGGTAGTGGCACAATTGCCCGATGGTTCTCAGATCAAATTGGCTTCTGGTAGCATCATACAGTACAATACAGCTGATTTTGCCTTTCATCGCAATGTTAAGTTGCAGGGAAGTGCCCTTTTTGAAGTAAAAAAGAATGGCAGTCCTTTTGAAGTTTCCGCAGACAATATAAATGTAAGTGTTTTGGGTACCACATTTGTTGTCAAAAGTGAGGGTGCAACCAAAGAAGTGAAAGTGCTGGAAGGTAGGGTTGCCGTGCAAACCAATGCCTCCAATAGGATTGAGATTACAGGAAAGCAAGGCGTGGTTTTAAACAATGGCCAATTGACCAAAGTTGAGGATGTGGATTTTAGCGAACTTAGCTGGTCGGATCCTGAGATGGTTTACAACAATGAACCCCTGTCGAGGGTTATTTCAGACATCGAAGCAAAGTTTGCCGTAAAAATTTCGTTCAAAGGTAGCAGCAACATCGAAAAGTGCCCATTTACCTCGGGCAGTTTGAAAAACAATACTTTGGAAGAAATAATCAAAGTGCTGGAAGCTGCTTTATCCATCAAAATCACCAAAAAGAGCCAGGGCGAATACCTTATATCGGGAGGAAGCTGTTCCTAATGCTGTAATCTCGGCATGAAATTTGTGTTAAGATTGTCAAATGTCTTAACACTTGAGGAAAATCTTTAATATATTATTAATTATTTTTGTTTGTTCTGACTTTGTTTTTGGACAAATCGGGGTAGAGGACGTGCGTCTCACCTACCGATGTCTCAATAAACCCCTTCCCGTAGTACTTCGCGAATTATCAAAACAAAGCGGAGTCAATATCGTTTTTTCAGAATCTAAGATCAAAGCCAATAAAACGGTTAGCATTGGTGCTACAGATGAAAAGCTGGTAGATGTAATCAACGTCATTTGTGAACCTTTTAAGCTTACAAGTCAGGTTATTGGCAGCAATATTGTCATTGTAAGCCAAAAATTTGAAGGCTTAGATCAAAGCTTTACCATTTCCGGCTATTTGCGATCCAATGACGATGGTGAAGTTTTGCCCTATGCTGCTGTGTATCTGGCAGACAGATCCAGCGGCGTATTTTGCAATGAAGATGGCTTTTACGCTTTAAAAATCAGACAAGGCAATCATACAATAGTGTATTCCTATGTAGGTTTGCAAGAAGATACCGTACAGTTGTTTTTGGGCAGAGATACCACCATCAACCAGCGTCTGGGCAGTTCCAACCAATTGGCTGAAATCATAGTAGAAGAAGACCTTACCCGAAGTACTGAGCGATACGGCGAGACCTATTTCAGCACCGAAAGGATTTCCAATGCCATGATGTTTGCCGGCGAGGCGGATGTGTTGAGGGCAATAAATAATACCAGCGGGGTTTCAACAGCATCTGATGGCTTTGGTGGTTTGAGTGTACGAGGAGGTAATTACGATCAAAATCTTATCTTGTACGATGGGGTGCCGGTGCAAAATACAGGACATGCCTTTGGCTTGATCTCAATTTTTAATAGCAGCCTGATCCAGGATTCAAGGCTGATCAAAGGCGGCTTCCCCGCAAGGTATGGTGGCAGACTTTCTTCCATATTGGACATCAAAACCAGAGATGGTAATTACAAGGAATATAAGGGAGAAATCAGTCTGAGCACTATCGCTTCACGAGCTTTAATTGAGGGTCCTATTTCAAAAGATAAATCCAGCTTTTTATTTTCTTACAGAAGAACCTTTGCCGATCCCTGGATCAAGGAATTATCGAGGTACATCATTGAGAGCTCAGATGCCGAAGGTGAAACTTCCTATCATTTCAATGATTTTAATGGTAAGCTCAACTTTAGACTGGGCAATAGACACCAACTTAGTTTGTCTTATTACCAGGGTGGAGACCAGCTGCAAAGCAATGTAAATAGTGATAAGATTTCACTGGGTAAAAGATACAATGCTGCTACCATCAATGAGCAGCGCTGGGGCAATCAACTTGCCTCGTTGCATTTCAATTCACAATTAAGTAAAAATGCTTTCAGCAGGTTGATTGTGTATTCAAGCAATTGGGAAAGTGATGCCTTTACATTTGACCGCAATGCTGTGGATAGCCAGTCGGTAGTCGAAGATATTTATGCAGCAGATTTTAAGACCTCAAATCTAAAGATGCAGGGTGCTAAATGGGATTTTGATGTGCAAATCAATAGGAACAATTTATTTAGAATCGGTGCGGGTTATGTAAAAAACACCTTTACACCTGGTTTTGTTACTGCATCCAATGTAAGCAATGGTGTTTTGTTTCCTGCCTTGTATACAAGAGACAATGCGCTCAATCAGGTGCAGAAAGAGGCTTATCAAAGTGCAGAACTTACCGCCTATGCAGAAGATGAAATCAATGCTGGTCAGAATGTAATCCTCAATTTTGGGGTACATGTTTCGCAGTTTTCGTATGTGGGAAAAACCTATACTTCTGCACAACCCCGATTTTCTATGAATATCAACGGAGAAAACGCCTGGTTTAACCTTGCGGCTGCCAAACTCAGACAATATACACAAGCACTTTCCGACAATGGACTTGGCTTCCCCTCAGACCAGTGGGTAACTGCAACCAAATACATTCTACCTGCTGATGGTTTCAATGGGAATGCTACCATAGGCTTTATGCTTGGTAAAGCCAGTAGCTGGAGTATAGGAGCATATTACAAAAACATGAATAACATCATCTCATTGGCAGAGGGAGCTCCATTGAACATAGCCAGTGGTGATGAATGGCAGAAAGCAATACCCAGGGGCAAAGGCACTTCTTATGGTTTGGAAACTACCTTTCAATGGTCCCACGCCAACGCGCAATTTGAATTCAATGCAACGTATGGTAAAGCTACCCGACTTTTTGAAGATCTCAACAATGGGGTAGAGTACTTTTACAAATACGATCGTACGTGGATGACCAATACCAGTCTGGCACTGAAGACCGGTGCCAAATCCACCATGAATATTTTCTTCACCTATCAAAAAGGCAGCAATGTGAGTGCTCCTACCGGCGGCATCATTGAAAGAGAAGAGAATGGCCAGAAATATATCTATCCTATTTTTGAAGGAAAGAACAATTTCCGGTTTCCTGACTTTATCCGTTTGGACGTTGGCTTTACGTTCCATGGACAAACAAAAATAGGTAGCCACAAAATATTTGCTGGTATTTACAATGTTTTAAATAGAAAAAATCCTGTATATCTCGATATTTCGAGAAATAATTTTGATTTAAACGTATATGAAGTGAATAAAGTAAGCATATTTCCGGTATTGCCTTCACTTTCATACACCTTAGTGATAGGAAAATGATGAGAGAGCTTAAAAATATTGGTCAATCAACTCTGGCATTTTGTAAAAAAAATGTCATATTTGCTTGTTCTATGAGTAAGCGCTGTAAGTTTGCCATATTCCTCATGACCCTCAGCATGTTGTGGTCATGTTCTGAGCCTTTGCCCCTCGAAATCAACGAGGAGGCTCAATGGTTATTGGAATGTGAGTTATCTCCCAACAAAAGGATTGAAGCAAGGCTTGTTTCACTTGGAAATTTCAACAATGTTAGCTCAGGTGATATCATTGAGAATGCCATCATTGACCTGGGTACCAATACCGATCTTGCCTTCAGATTTCAGTACGATGCCAGAAATAAAATCTATTACATTCCCTTAGAGACGTATCGTATAAACCCATCCATCCCTTATACCATTAAGGCATACAGGTATGCAGGTGACCAACAACCCCTTGAAGCAAAGACCACCATACCGGGTGCACAAAAGCTTGTTGTTTCATCGAAGCCTAAGGTGACCGATGCCATCATACAAGGAACAAAACGAAAAGCCATCAACCTAAAACTAGCCTTGCCCAATGTAGACAAAGAACAAGGTTACTTCAGATTGTTTGCTTACAGGAAGCTGTATGAAAAAGTGAGTAATGGGGGCGAGATTACTTATGTACCAACCGGAGATACGGAATTGCTTGATTTTGGTGGTAATGATGTTACCCCATTGGCGTTTCACCAATCAGCCATCGACGGAGGTGTGTTGTTTGATGTGAACAGGGTAGACAAACAAAACTTTGAATTGCTTTTCAACACGGCAGGCGCTGTAATTGAAGACGATCATTTTGAAACCATCTTTTATACCCTGGAGGCTATTTCTGAATCATCTTACAGGTATAATCTATCAAAGAGCAAACAGATCAAAGCAGAGTTGTACGGCAATTCTGATCCCGTGATCAATTACCGCAATATGGTCAATGGTTATGGCTATCTGGGAGGGTGCTACCCTGCATCCGACAGCATATCCCTGCAATAAGGTCTTTGCTGATCATTACATTTCCAATTTCTACAACAGCGTAAAATGTGACTTTATCCTGATTGGATCATTTGACTAAAGGGTCACACCTATCAAAAAAATGGCAGGAGTCTTTTGCAAATCTGGCATTCCATTTTTTTTCCATTCGCCAACAGCTCTTGTTTTTGTAAAGGCAGCAGGGCTTCCCAAATTGGCAGCAATGCACAACATGGTTTTATCTGAAAAAGCGGTCATCATACAATCCCACACAAATTGATTGCGATAGGGTGTTTCCATAAATATTTGGGTATAAGTAGTCTTGACAACAGCTTGTTCCAGGGTTTTTAACCGCGGAATCAAGGTGTCTTTTTTGTTGGGAAGGTAGCCATGAAAAGTGAACAATTGGCCATTAAAACCCGATGCAATCAAAGCCAACAAAATAGAACTGGGTCCTGTAAGAGCCACCACATCTATGCCTTGTTTGTGTGCGGCTGCAACCATTTTGTTGCCGGGATCGGCAATGCAGGGATTGCCAGCTTCCGACATCAAACCGATGGATGTCCCATCTTTTAACAATTGAATAAAAGGAGTGGCATCGAAGTTTTCCTGCATTTCTTCTACGGTTAGCTCCGACTGGACACAAGCTGGGTGCAATAATTTTATAAACTTGCGTGCTGTTTTGGATCGTTCAGCGAGAAAAAAATGAAGGTGTTGGATAACCTCAACCGTAGCCTCAGGAATCGTGTCCTTGCCTTCATCGTGGATGGGTACCGGTATCAGAAACAGTTTTCCTGCGGGCATAAAATGGTAGAGCAGTCTTCCTTACTATCTCTTGAGTTCTGTATAATTTTTATAAAAATGCGGAATTGTTTCAATGCCTTTGTAATAGTTGAATAGTCCGTAGTGTTCATTGGGAGAGTGGATGACATCAGAGTCAAGCCCAAATCCCATCAATACGGTTTTTACTTTTAGCACTTTTTCAAACAGTGCCACAATGGGTATGCTTCCACCGCTTCTTACTGGGATGGGGTCTTTGCCAAAGCTGGCTTTCATAGCGAGGGCTGCAGCCTGGTACTCCGGTGTATTGGTAGGAGTAACCGCTGCTTCACCACCATGGTGGGGTTTGACTTTTACAGTTACACATATTGGGGCAATGCTTGTAAAATGTTTGGTGAAGAGTTTGGTGATCTTTTCACTTTTTTGATTGGGTACCAAACGCATACTGATTTTGGCAAAAGCCTTTGAGGGTAGTACCGTTTTAGCGCCTTCACCTATGTATCCGCCCCACATACCATTGATTTCGAGTGTTGGACGAATGGAGGTTTGTTCGATAACGGTATAACCTTTTTCTCCTTTGGTATCTTTTATGCCCAGATCTTTCATATAGGCATTCAAATTGAAAGGAGCTTTATTCATAGCTGCTCTTTCAGTTTTGCTCACTACTTCTACATCTTCATAAAAACCGGGAATGGCAATTTTACCGTTTTTATCTTTTAAAGATGCCAGCATATCACTCAATACCTGCAATGGGTTGGCAACAGCTCCTCCGTAGACTCCTGAGTGCAAGTCTCTGTTGGCACCTGTTACTTCTACTTCGAGGTAAGAAAGTCCCCTTAAGCCTACACAAATGGAAGGCGTTTTGTTGTCAATTATGGTTGTATCTGAAACCAGGATTACATCACACGCAAGCAGTTTTTTATTTGCCTCGCAAAATGCACCCAGGTGTTTGCTGCCAATTTCTTCTTCGCCTTCGATCATGAATTTGACGTTACAGGGCAGTGTCTTGGTGGCAATCATAGCTTCAAAAGCTTTGATGTGCATGTAAACCTGCCCTTTGTCATCACAGGAGCCCCTCGCAAATATCGCGCCCTGAGGGTGAATTTTTGTTTTTTTGATGACAGGCTCAAATGGAGGGCTTTCCCATAATTCCAGGGGATCCGGTGGTTGTACATCGTAGTGGCCATAAACCATAACCGTAGGTTTGGATTTGTCTATGGTATGTTCTCCATAGACAACAGGATGTCCGTCGGTTGGGTAAATTTTTACTGTTTTGCAGCCTGCTTTTTTCAAAGAGGTGGCTATAAATTCTGCCGTTTTTTTGCAGTCACCTTTGTATTTTGGGTCAGCGCTGATGGAAGGAATGCGGAGCAATTCAAACAATTCATCAATGTATCTTTGTTTGTTTTCCTGCATATAAGCCTGAAGAGTTTGCATCTTGGTTAACGTGGTTAGTGAAGCTCAAAATTAAGGGTAATGCATCAATTCTGCATCAAACACTGGTACTTATTTAATGCACAAAAAAAAGGGCCTAAGCCCTTTTATATTACTGTTTAATTCCTATCAAATCAAAAAGGAAGGCATACTCCATTGCGGTTTCTCTGAATCTTTGGAATCTTCCAGATGCACCTCCATGGCCTGTATCCATATTACAGTACATCAACAATGGATTTTTATCAGTCTTGGTAGCCCTAAGCTTTGCCACCCATTTGGCGGGCTCCCAATACTGTACCTGGCTATCCCAATAGCCTGTGGTAACCAGCATAGCAGGGTAAGCCTGGGCAGTCACATTGTCGTATGGCGAATAAGATTTCATATAGTCATAATAATCCTTTTGATTGGGATTGCCCCATTCATCGTATTCACCGGTGGTGAGGGGAATGCTCTCATCGAGCATGGTGGTGACCACGTCAACAAAGGGCACCTGGGCTATCATACCTTTGAACAATTGGGGTGCCATATTGGCAACTGCTCCCATTAGCAAACCACCGGCACTTCCTCCTTGTGCAAACAGGGCATCGGTACTTGTGTATTTCTGATCAACAAGGTATTGGGCGCAGGCAATGTAGTCTGTGAAGGTATTTTTCTTATTAAAAAATTTACCTTCCTCATACCAATATCTTCCCATTTCTTCTCCTCCTCTGATGTGGGCTATGGCAAAGGCAAAACCACGATCCAGCAATGAAAGTCTGACGGAACTAAAATAAGGATCCATGCTGGCTCCATAAGAACCATATGCGTAAAGCAGCATAGGAGCATTGCCATCTTTTTTAAATCCTTTTTTATAGACCATGGATACTGGTATCTCCCGGCCATCTTTTGCCTTTACAAAAAATCTTTCATCCTGGTAATCATTGGCATTAAACGTTCCCACCACTTCCTGTTGCTTGAGCATCGTAAGTTGTTTTTTACCCATATCGTAATCGTACGTAGTGTTGGGTGTGGTCATAGAGGTGAAGTTGACCCGGAGTAGTTCCGTGTCAAAATCAGGGTTGACGCTCACTTTGGCAGTATATGCTTTTTGGCCAAATTCGATGTAGTGGTCTTTACCAGTCCAGGGCATGATGCGGAGTTGGGTTATTCCTTTCACTCGCTCTGAAAGCACAAAATAATTTTTGAACAATTCCATGCCTTCAACCAAAATATCTTCTCTGTGGGCAACAAAATCAGTCCAGTTTTCTTTGGTGGTTTTATCCAGCGGACAGGTCATGATTTTGAAGTTTTTGGCTTTGTCCTTGTTGGTTCTGATGTACCATTTGTCGTTGTAGTGTTCAATGCTGTGCTCCAATTCGCGCTCCCTTGGCTGGAAAATTTTAAAAGGAGCGTTGGGCGTTGTAGCATCTACATATCGGAATTCCTGTGAGAGGGTAGCCCATGAGCCGATGATGATGAATTTTTCTGATTTAGTTTTGTAAACATAGGTGCCGAAGGTTTCATCTTTTTCATGAAAGACTACCTGATCTGACGCGACCGAAGTACCTAGGGTATGGCGCATGATTTTGAAAGATCGCAATGCTTCGTCTTTCACCTCATAAAAGAGGGTCTTACTATCAGCCGCCCATACTGCACTGCCATTGGTGTTGGGTATCTCATCCTTGAGGTACTTGCCGGTAGTAAGGTCCAGAAAGCGGAGCGTATACTGTCTTCTGCTTACCAGGTCTTCTCCTATGGCTATTATTTGGTTGTTGGGACTTACATTGTATCCGTTGGCGGCATAGTATTTTTGGCCCTTTGCCCTTTCATTTTCGTCCACGATGATTTCTTCGGGGGCTTCTAGGCTTTCTTTTTTTCTGGATTTAATGGCATAATCCTTTCCTTCTTCAAATCGTGTGATGTAATAATAACCATTGTATTTGTAAGGCACAGACATGTCGGTTTGTTTGATCCTGCCCACAATTTCATTGTACAATTTTTCCTGAAAGTCTTTGGTATGAGACATCACGGTATCTCTGTAATCATTTTCAGCATTGAGGTATGCCAGCACATCTTTGGTTTGCTGATCCGGTGTACTTGCATTCTTTTGCCCATCAGTCAATTTCATCCAGTAATAGGGATCCAACCTCTTGTCTCCATGCTTTTCCAGCAATGTGTCGTGTTTGGGAGCCATTGGTGCCTGAATGGTCTCTGCCTTTGTGTACATCTCACCTTTCATTTTAATTTCTTTGTTATTGTTGCATGCTATTAAAAGGAGTGCAAAAAAACACAATAAATAGGAAATTCTCATATCCATCTGTTTTGAATTTATAGTTAGGTGTGTAAGATAGATATAATTTTTCATCTTATCTACTACCTTTTTTGGATAGTATTTCCATTGATGCTGTGGATTTTTTGAGATAACTAAACGCACTTACCAGACGTCCATAACTTTGCACTTAATTCGAAATTTCGACCTTCAAAATTTGTGTCATGAAGGTGCCTAATTTTCATGTTCACGTATTCTGATTTTTTGTGTACTTTTTGTTTCATTGTCACCCCCTTCTTTTTCGATTGCTAAAGGTAATGTCGATGACAGTTGCGATAAATCCGGCTGACCTGCATTGACCCATGCTGTATACCAGGCTGATCCGATGGCTTGAATGGCTGCTTTCATTCGATCTTCGACCATGCCTCTCATTTGGTCGTGATAGGCTTTGGCATATTCTCTGCATTGAATTCTCACGGTTTGCCCCAATCGTTCATCATAACAATACTGGTTATCCTGAGGGAAGCTTTGACTCAGTTTTTTTTCCCCTTCCAGCACGGCGGGAAGCAGTTGGTGACTTTCAAAGATGATGTTCCAAAAATAAGAAGTGGGGTCTTTAATGTAGCTTGCCTTTCCTGCAAAAAAATCATATTGAGCATCAGCGAAAAGTTCGGGTAAACGCGACTCCCAAAAGGCATGGATGCCATGCTGTCCGGTAAGTTGTCCGTTGTAGTTTTTGGTGGTGTGCAGCGGTACATGGGCATCACCAATATAATGTCCGATTTCTGCTGAATACTGCAGAATTTTTCTTTCGTCCCGATCCACAAAAGCACGGGTTAATTTGTCCAATGCGATGGGCAGGTAGTAAGGTAGAATGCCATGGGCAGACAGGGTGTCTGTCCAAAATGCGGTCCTTCCTTGCAATGAAAGCCTAAGGTCATTATTGATGGTATCAATAGGGCAGGACCAGCTTTCTTCAAAATACTGAGGTAAAACACGCTTTCGAAAAAGGCGATTGTACGATACCACTGAAATCTTGATGCCCAACGGTTGGATCAAAAATGTATCAGCGGTGGATTTTTGCAAATGAAGATCGAGGGTGTCATTGTTTTCTGTTACCACGTGTAAGCTGCTGTGTAAGGCCAGGGCACTGTTCCAGTCACGGGGCAAGTCATTAAACGGCAGCTGCCCCCATTGGTCGAGGTCGATGTAGTGCCTGATGGCTTCAAAAGGAGTGGCGTAGCGTCGTTTATCGGGATCTACAGCATGTTCTTCCAGGTAATCCAGTTTTGTTTTGTACAAGGGTAACATCTCTTCAGGTAGGGTGAAGATGGCCATTTTATTGATCTTACGGTGACCAAAAAAGCCCCAGTCAGGGTGATGATCAGCAGCTGTATTTACAGAAAATGCCAGCCATAGCCAGGCGGCTAAAGAAAAATGTATCATAACGTTTGGTATTTTTTCTTAGTGTTCCAGATAATTCAAGTCTCTGGAAAACGTCTCTTCAATCAGAAACGCTGCTATGAGAGAGATGGAGAAAACAACGCCTCCGGTAATCATGGCGGCATTGGTAAATGAATTGCCCTGCTGCAGCCATTTGAACAAGATCGTGATCAGGGGTAGGGCACCTCTAACCATGTTGGGTACAGTAGTGGCAGCGGTGGCCCTTAGGTTGGTACCAAAACTTTCTGCAGCAATGGTAACAAATATGGCCCAGAATCCTGTACTAAAGCCCAGCGCAGCGCAGACCCAATACATAGTGGTATTGGTGGAACCCTCCAGATTAAAAAAGGCGATAAAGGACAGTACCGACAAGCCGTAAAAGATAAACAAGGCTTTTTTTCTGCTCTTTAAGTATTGACTAAGCAGGCCAATGGCTATGTCGCCCGCAGCAATAGCGGCATAGGCAAGCATGATGGCCCGATCAGATTCTACCTTGCCTTCAATATTCATGTTTACAGCAAATTTGTTGCTTAGGTTGACCAGGATGCCAATTACATACCAGGTGGGTAGGCCTATGAGGATACACAATAAATATTTTTTAAAGCGATAAAAACTGGTAAAAAACATGAAAAAATTGCCCTTTTGTACATTGGTATCTTTCATAGAATGAAACATACCACTTTCTAAAACCGAAACCCTTAGGAGCAACAATAACAAGCCGAGGCCTCCACCCAGAAAGTAGCAGGTCCTCCATTCAAGGTGTCTCGAAATAAAATAGGCCACAACACAGCCCGTAAGTCCTACGCCGGCAACCAGGCTGGTACCTATACCCCTTTTTTCTTTGGAAAGCAATTCACTCACGAGGGTAATGCCGGCACCCAGTTCTCCGGCGAGACCAATTCCTGTAACAAACCTTAAAAGATTGTATTGATCAACATTGTCGACAAAGCCATTGGCAATATTGCCCAGACTGTAGATGAGGATGGATCCAAAAAGCACTTTCATCCGGCCTATGCGATCACCCATTACACCCCAGATGATGCCACCTATCATGAGTCCCAACATTTGGTAGTTGAGGATGCTCAGTTTATAACTATTGATGACATCTCCAGTAACCCCCAGATCGGTCAGGGATTTTTCGCCTACCAAAGTAAAAAGTAAGAGATCATAAATGTCTACAAAATAGCCCAGTGCCCCCACCAATACTGGCAGCGAAATGATGTTTACATGTGATTTCTCATTCATGGTGCTTTGGTTTCCTTGCTTTCAATACTTTGATAAAAACAGGCAGGGTAGTCACAAAGACAATGCCCAGTACGATGATTTCCAGGTGTTGGGTAAGGTCAAATTGATAGTGATTAAGGAAAAATTTGTGAAGGTAGTGACCGGCACCTATCATGGAGAATGACCAGGCCACACAACCCACTACATTGTACCACATGAATTTGGCATATTCCATTTTGACGATGCCGGCTACAATGGGAGCAAACGTACGGACAAAAGGAACAAAACGTGCTACGATGATGGTGAAGCCACCGTTTTCTTCATAAAAGTCACTAGCCTGGCGGAGGTATTTTTGTTTAAAAAAGAAGCTGTCTTTGCGATTGTATAGTGCAGGTCCGCTTTTTTTACCAAACCAATATCCTACGATGTTGCCAAGGATGCCGCATATGGTAACCAGGATTACGATCATAAGCAGGTTCATAAAATCATTGTTCCAATCGTATAGCCATTGCGCCAGTTTGTTGCTGTAAATGCCGGCTACAAACAGCAGAGAATCACCAGGAAGGAAAAAGCCGGCAAAGAGGCCCGTTTCGGCAAATACCACAAAAAGCAGTAAGAACAAACCGCCATTATTGATGTACCACTGAGGTTGTAAAAGATCGGTCCAGTGAAGGGACATAAGTGTTTTTTTTTATTTGTTAATTGTAATCTTCGTAGGCCAGGGCTTTTTGATCGTCGAATTCTCCCTCCCAGCGGGAGATCACACATGAGGCCAGGGTGTTGCCCACCACGTTGACAGAAGTGCGTGCCATGTCCATCAATTCGTCAATGCCGTAAATAGCCATAATGGGCCACAAGGGTAAGTTAAATGTAGTTGCGGTAGCTATGAGTATGACCAATGATGCACGTGGCACCGCCGCTACCCCTTTACTTGTTAGCATTAGGGATAGCCCAACCATAAATTGTTCACCAAAGCCCCAGTGGTAGCCGGCCGCCTGGGCAACAAATATAGAAGCCAGGGAAAGGTAAAGTGTGGTGCCATCCAGGTTGAAGGTATAGCCGGTTGGAATCACAAATGATACAATGTGTCTGGGCACGCCAAATCTTTCCATGTTTTCCAGTGCCGTTGGCAACGCAGAATCAGAACTTGTGGTTGCAAACGCAATGGACACGGGTTCCTTGATGGCTTTTATGAATTTTTTTATGGGGATTTTGATAAAAAGAGCAATGGGTAGCAAGACCAATAGGATAAATGCAAACAGTGCCATATATAAGGTACACAACAGTAAGAACAGGTTTTTGAGGATGTCAACGCCCAAATGACCCACTGTAACTGCTATAGCTGCACCCACACCAAATGGGGCAAAATACATGATGAGGTTGGTAAATTTAAACATGGTCTCTGCCATGCTTTCGGTAAACTCCAGCATTGGCCTTTTTTTGGTTTCCGACAACATGGCCAGCGCAATGCCAAAAAGAACACTAAATACTACGATGGGCAAAACATTGCCTTCGTAGACCGACTTAATTATATTTTCTGGAAAAATATCAATGATGTGGTCTTGCCAGGTTTTGATCTTGGTTTCGGGTAATTCCCTTAGCAGCGCTTCCGGTACTTTAATACCTACCCCTGCCTGGGTGAGGTTGATAAAAAACAGGCCAATGAGCAGTGCCAGGGTAGTAACTACTTCAAAATAAAGGATCGATTTCCAACCCATTCTTCCTACTTGTTTGAGGTTGGCGTGACCTGCAATGCCTACCACGAGGGTAGCAAAAAGTAAGGGAGCCACGATGGTCTTAACCATTCGTAAAAAGATCTTACTCAAAAACTGCAGGTTTTGTGAAAAATCAGGAAAATCAATGCCTATGGCGATGCCTATAACCATGGCCACCAGGATCCAGGTAGTGAGTGATCTTTTGTGGTAGGCATAGATTGAAAGCACACCTGTAAAAAACCATCTTGAAGCCATCAATACAGATGGATTCAAAGGACTTACATATTCATGGATAATGTGAAGAGCAGCCGTGATGGTCAAAAACACCAGGGTAAAGAGTGTCCATCTTTGTTTTGGCATAAGCTGTGGTTTAATTTGGCCAAAACTAATCAAATTATGGTTATGTTGGTAACAGTATGAATGGCAGTTTTTAGGCTGTGTTTTTGTCGAAAATTAAGTCATTAACTCATGACCTCCAATGAGAGATCTCGAAATAAAATTTGGAATTTTTTAAAATTAACTTCAATTAAACGGACATTCATTGAAAATTTGGGTTGATTCGAATTAATGTTTTGTTGATTGAAGGTCTGTTGTAAAGGAAAATTGCTTTGATACTTAATATTTATCTGGTTTAATGTAAAACACTTGTTGGAGGAAGCAGGCTATGGCGTATTCACTTGCATCAAAATGGGGTTGCGGTAGTTGTTCAGGCAGACACCAAAACCACCCTTCACATTTATTGGCTTCCATAATTTGTGGGCTGCCTACAAAATCGCTGGTAAATAAATTAACAGAGACATAATGTTTATGTTCCTGTGAATATGTCTGAAGGTTATTGGTGACACAAAAGACCTTTGGATTTGAAATGATAAGTCCTGTTTCTTCCCTGACTTCTTTGATCGCGGCCTCTTCAAAGGTTTCACCCTGTTCAAGGTGTCCTCCGGGTATGGAATACAAAGGGGCGTGACTGCCTGTTCTTTTTCCAATGAGAATTTCACCTTTTTCGTTTTGTATAACCACGCCAATGCCTACTCCGGGTCTATCCATTGTAATTCTTTTAATTCTTTAATAATTTGGTGGACGTTGTTTGTATCCTTGTAAATATCGTGTCCACCTTGTTTAAATAATAAATCCGTCACCTTTACTGCCGATGCCCAGGTTTGGTCGGGTTTATTGTCATCTGTACGTCCAAAATACAATCTTAGGTCACAAGATGGTCTGCAGGTTTCAAAGCGCAAGCGGGTGGCGGAAATAGCAACAAGTTTGCTTACAAACATACCTTGCAGAGCTGCTCTCCAAAGCAACAAACCACCGATGCTGCATCCAATAAATAAATGCCCTGACAATTGAAGCGAAAGTAACTTATCAACGGCTTTGTCAATGCCAAAGCTTAAAAATTGAGCATGTATCTCTTGCTCGTTGTTGGTGTTTGGATCTATTCCGCCCAAGGCAGGGGCGTCCAGGATGTGAAGTGCGTAGTGAGATGGTAAATGCATGGCATAGCTTTGGGTCCATTGAGCATCTCTACTGCACCAAAGATCTGTAATCAGGTATATTTTTTTTATATGTGGTGCTGACAATTCAAAAGGGAATAATGTGTATCAGTTTAATGTTATCCGGTGATCTTCATTTTAGTGGCAGAATTTTATAGGTATAACCTTTCTCTAATTTCGTTTAATATACGCACTATTTGATTTGAGCATCAACCTCTTTTTTCCTAAATCTGACCATACGTTCTATCAGTGCTTTGGGCAAGGGTTGGTTGAGTGGAAATTGGATGGCGGCTCTTGAAACTTTGAGTCCGACAAGGTCTTTTTCAAAATGAGAAAGGAATTCCTGACTCCACGGATTTGAAAGTGTTAAGTGTTTAGCAAAGCCAGCATAATACACCAAAAAGTATTTTCCGATTTTAAAGGCTGGTATTTGGTAGCTGATTACTTCTGAAGCTGCCGGTGCCACCTTGCGAACAATTTGCCGTAGGGTCTCAAGTCTGATCCTCACTTCTTCGGGGAAGGCCAAATGGTATTCGTCGATGGATTGGTAGTCGGTTTTTGCCATGTAATTTAATTTAGAATAAAAGTAAAAAATATTTACAAGCTGTTGAAATTATGGGTTGAATTTTGGGCATGCAAGGTTATTCATGCATAAAACCCAATTTCGTTCTTTTAAGATTCCTGGGTCCTTCATGCTTGACTTTTGAAAAATAATATCCATGCAGGGTACACACATTTAAAAAAAAAGTCTACCCAAGAATTGTTTGGTTTCATCAGCTCAGTGATCGTTTTAAGTGGTATTTTAATACCTGAGGTAATTTATGCATAAAGATTTCTTATAATTGCAGCATGTTATCTGTACTGGTAGAAAAGAGGTTTTTTTGTTTGTGGTGGATGTTATTGTTCACCTTCACCCATTGTTTGGTAAAGGGGCAAAACAACCACTTTACAGAAGAAGACCGGGAAGAATACCTTCAAAGGTTCAAGTATTATTATTTACCGGACTCAATACAAAGAATAAAGGTCCTCGACAGCCTTAATCACCTAGCCAATAAAACCAACGATGAGTTCTTTAAGATTTTTTTGTTGGTTCAAGGGTATTCTCATCAAAATCCGAAAACCTATGATGAGAAAATTCTTCCTGCTTTACTTTCGTTGGAGAAAGAAGACAAACGATTTCAAGAAAATGATGAGTACCGGTGCATGTTGTACACTGAACTTTCTTATATTTTTTTAACCAAACGAAATATGGATAAATCTATCCATTATAGTTTGATGGCAAAGGAAATTTTAGATAAATATGGAGTACAATCCTTGAAGTTAGGTCATCACTATGCAACTGTTCTGAGTAGTTTTTATTATTGGTTGTACGACTATGAAAACAGTATCAAATATGGCATTATGAGTGCCCAGATAAAAGATCGCACTCTCCAAAATAAGCCAATTCGATTAAATAATATAGGTATGTGCTACCTGAAAATGAAAAATTATGAAAAAGCAAAGTATTATTTCAAACAAATTATTTACCTGACTCAAAACAAGGAAAAAATTGTATGCGGTATTGCACATGCCAATTATGGCAATGTTCTGCGTTTGCAGGGTGAATATAGAAAGGCATTACCATATCTTTACAGGGAATTGGACCTCTCCTGTAGCATTGCTCCGGAAGATTGCGCCATCACCTGCCTTTATTTAGCTGATTGTTTGCTGCACACCGATTCTGTACAAAAGGCGAAATTTTATATTAATAAGAGTCCCTCCTATGGTCCGGAGTACAGTAATCCCAATTACAACCTCAATCTGATGGAAGTGATGGCACACTATTATCAGAAAACGGGACAATACAAGCTGGCTATTGAATACCAACAAAAATTGTTGATGGCAAAAGATTCAACTCAGCGCTTGTTCAACAACCAAATGCTGATGAGAACCTCTCTGAAGCTGGAAGAGCAAAGAAGACTAAATGAGCGAATATTAATCCAACAAGAAGAAAGGTACACTACCTGGGTTAGAAACCTCATATTGGGGGCTTTGGCAATTATCTTTTTCACCGTACTTTATATTCTTAATTTAAAAAGGAAAAAAGAAAAACAACTTTTTGAGTTGAAGCAACAAGAAGCAGAAAAGGAGCTACTGGGTGCCAAAGAAAAAATGAAACAATATGTGGAAGATTTAAAGGAGAAGAGTGCTTTTTTAGAAAAAATGGAAAAGGAATTACAAGTGTTGAAACCCAATATAACTACGCTTGAGAGGGAAAACTATTTGAATGAACTTCAAAAATCGGTCATTCTTACGGAAGAAGACTGGTTGAATTTCAAAACACTATTTGAACAGGTTTGGCCGGGAAAACTGACACAATTTCATGAGAAGTTTCCTGAACTAAGTCCCGCCGAGGAGAGGCTTTTGGCACTTACAACCCTAAATTTACCTTCAAAACAAATTGCCAATATGTTAGGCATATCCATTGATTCTTTGCGAAAAAGCCGCTACAGACTTCGCAAAAAGTTTCCATCCCTGCTTCAGGAGGAAGAGTCTGAATCCTGAAATTCACAGGGTGACAGACCACTATAAGAGTAAAATATCGCTTCCAGAAGTTTTAAAGATTATTTCTCTCTATTTTCACAAATTCATACATAAAATGCTGATTTTATGTACTTGTCCACGTTTTTTAACCATTTGTCCACGTTTTTTTGCTTTTATGTCCACGACTCTGACTTATTAGTCCACACCCATTTATAGAAAATGGAGGTGCCACTTCGGTTCTTTGCACTAAACCTAAATGGCAAAAAGATGGCATCACAATCACCGCTTCCTTCAGACCAAAATAACCTGAAATGGGTTTACAGAATGTTTATAGCCCTATTGCTTTTTCTATTTGCAGCATGGGTGGTATGGCTTTATTTTTCCAATCCTGTTCAGAAAGAGATTCCAGATGACTTGTCTGAAAACTCAAACTTCATTCAACAGCATAAATGGGTGACTACATTTAATACCATTCTTTTGCACAAATCTTGTTGGCAATATTAACCCAAGCCGTAAAATTCACCTCATTTCTTTGTAATCCAGGAAATATACTTAAAAACAAAAAACATGAAAATCATTCAGCAAATACATAAGATGAATCATAACCCATTGAGTAATAAAAGAGGCTGCCTTGTTATGAAATCGATTTTTATTTTTTATTCGCTCTTTTTATTCAGTCAAAGTCTTACAGGTCAAAATGATCCCTTCATAACCCGGTGGAATTTATCACTTGATGTTGGGACAGGAACCAATCAGTTAAGTTTTACTGTGACCACACTCGGAACTGTAAATTATACATGGCAGGAAGTCGGCGGAAGTGGGGCATCAGGCTCGGGAACTTTTAGTGGTACAACAGCAACCATCACAGGTTTACCAACCGGGGCTACTGTTGATTTGAATATTTTACCGACTAATTTTCAAGCAATCCAAATAGCCCCGGCATCAGGGGCCAGTGATGCATTGCGGTTGATTGATATTAAACAGTGGGGGTCAACTATTTGGACAACAATGAGTTGGGCTTTTAGATTTTGTCAAAATTTAAATATCACAGCTTCGGATATTCCTAATTTGTCGCAAGTAACCAGCGTAGATCAAATGTTCCGTAATTGTCATAGCCTTAGCGGACCTTCAAATATAAACCTGTGGAATGTATCTAATGTCAATGTTATGAGCCGGCTTTTTGAACAGTGCTATTTGTTCAATCAGAATATCAGCAATTGGAATGTGGCAAATGTAACCAATATGAGAGCTTTGTTCATTAGTGCCACTAGTTTTAATCAGAACATTACCAACTGGAATGTTTCTTCTGTAACTATAATGGGTGAGATGTTTTTTAATGCAACATCATTTAACCAAAACATATCGGCATGGGTCAGTCAAATGCCTGCTAGCACAACGTTTCATTATATGCTTGATAATTGTGGCATGAGTGTGGCTAATTATGATGCACTTCTTACTGCATTTAATGCCAGTTCACTTACTGGTAAGACATTGGGAGCCGTTGGAAGAATTTATTGTGCTTCTGCCGCAGATAGAGCAAATTTAGTGTTACCGGCAGGAAGTGGGGGCAAGGGTTGGACCATATCCGGTGATGCTTTGTCTTGTTCCAGTCCAGAAATTAACATTAAAGGTAACGGAGTAAGCATTGTGAATGGCGACCCAACACCCTCGGCCATTGAAAATACAGATTTTGGCTGGACCAATATTTCAACAGGCACCATTGTGAAAACTTATTCCACTGAAAATTTAGGGGCTGCAAATTTGACTTTAACAGGTAGTCCCAATAAGGTTACTATATCCGGTACAAATGCATCAGATTTTAGTGTAACTACCCAACCAACATCACCAGTTACACCTTCAGGCAGCACCACTTTTCAGATTACTTTTAATCCATCTGCTTTAGGAACTCGCACTGCCACTGTAAGTCTTGCCAACGATGATTCTAATGAAAATCCCTATACTTTTGCTATTAAAGGAACCGGAACCTCAAATCCCTTTATAACCCGATGGAATTTGACTACAGCAGGATCAGGAGCTACACAATTGAATTTTGGCATTGAAACAACTGGCACTGTCAATTATTTTTGGCAGGAAGTAGGCGGAGGAGGGGCGTCCGGATTGGGAACAATAAGTGGTAATATAGCTACCATCACAGGGTTGCCAAGTGGTGCAACGATTGAGTTGAGTATTGACCCTGCTAATTTTAAAAGGATTAATATTAATAATAGTGCAGATAGCCGTCGTTTAACTCGAATACTACAATGGGGGGATGTAGCCTGGACGAGTATGGAAAATGCTTTTTACGGCTGTACAAATATGAGTTTAACAACTACTGATATACCAAATTTGTCCAATGTGACAAGTATGAAACAAATGTTTTATTTATGTACTAATTTTAATGGACCAGATAATATTGGATTGTGGAACACATCCGCTGTTACAAATATGTCTGCCATGTTTAGAAATGCATCTGCATTTAACAAAGATATCAACAGTTGGAACGTAGCAGCGGTGACAGATATGTCCTATATGTTTTATTATACCTTTTTTAATAAAGATATCAGCAGCTGGAACGTTGGTGCGGTTACGAATATGGAGCGTATGTTTAGTAATGCATTTTGGTTTAATCAAAATATTGGTACCTGGAACGTTTCGTCCGTTACAAATATGTCTGGTATGTTTGCCAGTGCTGATAATTTTAATCAAAATATTGGTGCTTGGGATGTTGGATCTGTTACAGATATGTCCAATATGTTCCGTTTGAATAATTCATTTAATCAAAATATCAATGGTTGGAATGTATCTTCTGTAACAAATATGTCTTCCATGTTTTATGATGCCGTGTTCAATCAAAATATAGGTAGCTGGGATGTAAGTGGAGTTACCAATATGTCTTATATGTTTTTTTTGACAGGGTTTAATCAAAACATCAGTAATTGGAATGTATCGGCTGTTACAGATATGAGAGGCATGTTCCTTTATACCTCATCTTTCAATCAAAATATAGGCAATTGGAATGTGTCATCTGTCATAAATATGAGTGAGATGTTTTCTTTTGCTGGTGCTTTTAATCAAAACCTCAATAATTGGAATGTATTGGCAGTGACAGATATGACTGAAATGTTTCTATATGCCACATCATTTAATCAAAGTTTGGCGGCCTGGGGCCCTAAATTTAATCCCATGGTTAACTTAACCAGAATGTTGAATAATAGTGGACTAAATATAACCAATTACGATGCTACACTCACCGGTTTCAATGCTGCAAATGTTACAGGCATTACCTTCGGCGCTAATGCATTGAAGTATTGCACCTCTGCTGCTGCCAGAGCTAATTTAGTCTTGCCAATTAGTAGTGGTGGGAAAGGTTGGAATATAACCGGAGATTACCAGGCCTGTCCTTTCATTACCCGATGGAATTTGGCAACTTCCGGTTCGGGAGCCACCCAACTCAGTTTTGGAGTGGCAACATCTGGTACTGTCAATTATACATGGCAGCAAATAGGTGGTGCAGGCGCTGTTGGCTCGGGTACTTTTAGCGGCACAACGGCAACCATCACAGGGTTGCCTGCCGGAGCTATAATTGATCTGAGCATAGATCCACTGAATTTTCAAAGAATTCACATCAACAATGGGATGGATAAAAGCCGGCTAACTCAAATGAAACAATGGGGCAATGTGGCCTGGACAAGCATGGAAGCTGCTTTTTTTGGTTGTAATAATATGACACTCACAGCGGTTGATATACCGAACACCTCAGCAGTGACAAATATGAGTAATATGTTCATGAATTGCAGTTCATTCAATCAAGCCTTACCCAATGGATTTAGTACCTCTGCAGCTACCAACATGAGTGGTATGTTTCGTGGCTGTAGTTCATACAATCAACCCTTACCTGTCAGTTTTAATACATCCTCAGTTACTGATGTAAGTAGTATGTTCGAAAACTGTCAGGTTTATAACCAGATCTTGCCTAATAGCTTCAATACTTCTGCAGTAACCAATATGAATGCTATGTTTTTTCAATGTTCAGCTTATAATAAGGCCTTACCCACCAGTTTCAATACTTCTGCGGTTACCAGTATGAATGCCATGTTTTACAATTGTACTTTCTATAACCAACCATTGCCGGCCAGTTTTAATACATCAGCTGTCACCAATATGAACAACATGTTTTACAACTGTGATTTTTACGACCAGCCTTTTCCAAGTGGATTTAATACTTCATCTGTAGTTTCTATGTTTGGGATGTTTAATGGGTGCAATAATTTTAACCAGTTTTTTCCATCCAATTTTAATGTTTCGTTGGTTACTGATATGAGATCAATGTTTGCCGGTGCCCTATCATTTAATAAAAGCCTTGCTTCATGGGGTAATCAGCTCAATGTAAATGTAAATTTGGCAAATATGCTCGATAACTGTGGAATGGACCTGGTCAACTACGATGCAACCCTGGTGGGCTTCAACGCCGGAAGTGTTACTGGAAGAAATCTGGGAGCAACGGGTCGCCAATACTGTGCTTCTCAATCAGATAGGACAAATTTGATAAATGTAAAAGGTTGGACCATTACCGGGGATGCTCTTTATTGCGGTGTCACACCAGAAATAATGATTTCGGGCAACAATGTAAGCATCATGAATGGGGATGTTACTCCCAATTTGACGGATCACACTGATTTTGGTTCTGTATACCACCAATCAGGTATGGTTACTAGGGTTTATAAAATAAAAAATACAGGATCAGGCAACCTTACCATTGGAACCGTCAGTTTTTCCGGCGGTAATGCCAATAGTGATTTTTCCGTGACCAGTTTGCCTTCCTCAACTGTTGTTGCTGGTGACAGTACCACATTTAATGTCACATTTGATCCATCTACAGCTGGTACAAGAACCAGTGTGATCAACATTGTAAATGATGACTCCGATGAAAATCCGTTTAATTTTGGCATTCAGGGTGCCGGGTTAAATTCTACAACGAGTCTTATTCTAACATGTCCTTCAAATGCCCTGACCAATACGCCGGTAATTATATCGGCCAGTCTAACTTCCATTGCACCTTTGCCCGGGCCGTTGGCCGGTCAAATTGTAGTGTTTCAAATCACCAATCCAAATAGCAATGTTGTAACTTTTTCAGCGGTTACAAATGCTGAAGGAATAGCTTCAATAACTACTTCATTCACTACTGGTGGTATCCATACCATTGTGGCTAATTTTAATAATACTCCAAGTGGATATGAACCAAGTATCAGCAATATATTGGCTTTAGAGGCCTACAGCCCAGTTGCCTTGAATTGCCCAACCAATACTTCGGTGGCAGGATGCCAATCCCAAGCTGTGGTCAATGCGGCATTTACATCCTGGTTAACAACAGCAACAGCAACGGGTGGATGTAATGGAGTGCTGACCAATGATAATACAGGAGCACCATCTGCGTGTGGAGGTACTACCACTGTGACCTTCACCTACACGAGTACCTGTGGTGTCCCTATAACAAGCTGTCAGGCAAGCTTCAGTGTGGCGCCATCACCACCAATTTTTTTGAGTTGTCCAATCAATACCACAGAAATGGCTTGTCAATCTCAATCTGCGATAGATGGAGCCTTTGCATCCTGGCTGGCTACAGCATCTGCAACAGGAGGATGTGATGGTGTGCTTACGAACGACAATACAGGAGCACCATCTGCGTGTGGAGGTACTACCACTGTGACCTTCACCTACA
>CALMWS010000300.1 GCA_937870795.1 uncultured Bacteroidota bacterium
CATCCGTAAAGACCACCACTACCAGGTGCTTTATGCCAACAACAGATTACCCATACCCGATTCTGTCAACTACACCATCAATGTCTTAAAAGATCAGTACCCAACCATCGCAGTAGAGGAATTTATCGACAGCACCAACCGCAATCTCGTTTATTTTGCAGGTACAGCCTCAGATGATTATGGCATACTCAACCTCAATTTCCATTATACCATTTTAAAAGCCAGGGGTAAAGCCATGCCTGAAATGATGATGAAGGTACCAAGGCCCGAAGGCAAAGACATCTCCTATCAATATGCTATTGATTTAAACAAATTAGGTGTAGAAGCGGGAGACAACATCACTTATTTTTTCCAGGTTGGTGATAATGATGCTGTCAACGGTAGCAAGACCAGCAAAACAGGGCTGTTGTCTTATCAAAAACCTACGTTTGAAGAATTCAAGCAGATGGAAAATGAAAACGAGGAACAAATCAAAGACAACTTAAAAGAGTCTATCAAAGACCTCGAAAAGATGCAGGACAATTTCAAAAAAATGAAAGAAAAACTGCTTCAGGAAAAACAGCTCGACTGGCAAACCAAAAAGGAACTCGAAAAACTGCTGGAACAGCAAAAAGAATTGCAGAAAAAGCTCGAAGAAAGCCAAAAGAAGCTGGAAGAGAACATGAAAAATCAGGAAGAGTTTCAACAGCCGGATCCTGAGGTGCTCGAAAAACAAGAGCGCATGCAGGAGCTGATGAAAGAAGCCATCAATCCCGAGCAACAAGAACTCATGGATAAGATCCAGGACCTCATGCAGGAGCTGGAGAAAGAAGACGCCATGCAGATGATGAACCAGTTTGAAATGAACAATGAAAATTCCAACAAAGACATGAAACGTTTGCTGGAACTTTACAAGCAACTGGAGATGGAAAAAGAGGTCAAAGAACAAATCAAAGATCTTGAAAAACTGGCCGACAAACAGGAAGAACTAGCCAACAAAACGGAGAAAGAGAGTGCTCCGAAAGAAGAGTTGAAAAAAGAGCAGGAAGAGCTCAACAAAAAAATGGAGGACATCGAGAAAAAGATGGACGAGCTCGAAAAGAAAAACAAAGAATTGTCGCCACCCAAGGATTTGGGCAAAGACAATGAAGAAAAAATGGAAGACATCAAAAACGACATGAATGACAGCAAAAAAGAGCTGAACAGCAAGTCGGGTGACAACAAAAAAGCGTCAAAAAAGCAAAAAGAGGCTTCCAAAAAAATGAAAAAAATGGCCCAGGAAATGGAGTCTTCCATGTCTGGCGGTGAAATGGAGCAACAAGCCGAAGACATTAAGACCATTCGTCAGTTGCTTGAAAACCTCGTTACCGTTTCTTATGACCAGGAGCGACTTGCCAAAGACATTGGCGCCACACCTACTACTACACCCCGGTACGTAGATTTGGTTAAACAACAGTTTAAAATCAAAGGTGACTTCTCTGTAATTGAAGATAGTTTGAGTGCTTTGGCTATGCGTGTGGACAAAATCGAAAGTTTTGTTACCGAAAAAGTCACTGAAATCAAATACAACATCAATCACAGCATCGAGCAGCTGGAAGAAAGGCAAACCAACAGGGCCATAGAAAATCAACGCAGAACCATGACCAATCTCAACGATTTGGCATTAATGTTGAGTGAATCTATGAAGGACATGCAACAGCAAATGAGTGGATCGATGCCCGGTAGCCAAATGTGTAACAAACCAGGAGGCAAAGGTGAAGGAAAATCCGGCGGTAAGGTGCCAATGGATAAAATTTCAGATGGCCAACAGGGCTTAAATTCTGACTTGCAGAAGATGTCGGACAAGATGAAAGATGGCAAGAAAGGAACTGCTAAAGATTTTGCCGAAGCTGCTGCACGTCAGGCTGCGCTCCGCAAAGCTTTACAAGACCTGCAAAAGGAAAAACAGGAACAGGGCAAGGGTGATAATGGCTTACAGGACATCTTAAACCAGATGGACAAGGTGGAAACCGATTTGGTGAATAAAAGACTCAATGCCGAATCACTGGCTCGCCAAAAAGACATATTGACGCGCTTGCTGGAAGCAGAAAAGGCTGAAAGACAAAGAGAATTGGACGAAAAGAGAAAGGCTGAAACCGGTGAAGAAAAACAACGACCCGTGCCACCAGCACTACAGGAATATCTGAAAAAAAGGCAGGCAGAAGCTGCCATGTATAAGACCGTATCCCCTTCATTGAAGAGCCACTACAGACAACTTGTTGATGAATATTACAAGGCACTTAAATCCAGATAACCCAATGATTAAAAAAACCATCCGGCTTACATCTTCTCCCAACAGCATTGCTGCGCTTGAAGATTATTTGCAGGGCATATTAATGGAAAATCAATCTTGTGCGTCTAAGTTCCCCGACATCCTCATCAGTCTCACTGAGGCGGTCAACAATGCCATTATCCATGGCAACAAATCAGACAGCAGCAAGGAGGTGAAAGTTGCGTGTAAAAGCAGTAAGACCGGCATTTCGTTTTCCATCATCGATGAGGGAGCCGGCTTTGATCCTCAAAACATTCCGGATCCTACTTCGCCCGAAAAGCTGGAATGTTGCGGCGGTAGAGGTGTGTACATCATGAATGCCCTCGCCGATAAGGTGGCCTACAAAAACAATGGCAGCACCGTAGAGATTTATTTCAATTTGTGTTGATGGAAGAAACCATATTTTTCCATACAGAAGACATCTCCCTACCCGATTTTTTTGATAGTGCCCGTATAGAAAGTTGGCTTAAAAAACTTGCCAACACCCTGGGTGTTACCCTCGTGCAAATCAACTACATCTTTTGTTCTGATGATTACCTGCTGCAAATCAACCAGGAATATCTTCAACACGATTATTATACAGACATCATCACCTTTCCTTACCAGCAGGGAAAAAACATTGAAAGTGACATCTTCATCAGCCTCGACCGGGTTCGTGAAAACGCTGCTGAATTTGCCGACGGCGACTATGCCAGAGAGCTTTTAAGGGTCATTGCCCATGGCCTGCTCCACCTTTCCGGCTATGGAGACAAAACCGATGAAGAAGCCGTGAAAATGCGGGCTGCCGAAAACAAAGCCATCGAAAGTTATTAGATTATTCCCGCTTAAGCCTACTTTTGCCCCAGAATTTAGTCCGTATGTCAGGAACCATTAAAGTTTTTGCCCCAGCCTCCGTTGCCAATGTGGCGGTGGGTTTTGATATTTTGGGCTTCGCCCTCGAGAAGCCCGGTGATGAAATCATTGTAAGGCCGGGGACCGAGCCCGGCTTAAAAATCACCTCCATTACCGGGGCCAAAAACAAACTTCCGCTGGATCTCATGCACAATACCGCTGGCTATGCTGCTTTTCGTTTGCTCCAGCATCTGGGTGAAGAAAAAAGGCCCATCCAGATGGAAATTCACAAAAAAATGCCCTTTGGCAGCGGCCTGGGCTCTTCTGCTGCCAGCGCGGTCGGAGGTGTCTTTGCTGTCAATGAATGGCTCAAAACGGGACTTACCAAAGCAGAAATCCTGCGTTTTGCAGTTGAAGGCGAACAAATAGCTGATGGTGCTTTTCACGCCGATAATGTTGCACCTTCGCTGTTGGGTGGCCTGGTCTTGATCCGCGATAATGAAAGCCTGGATTTCAAAAAAATCCATGTACCCCCTGGCCTTTTTGTAGTCGTCATCTATCCCCACATCACAGTTTTGACAAGAGATTCCAGGGCCGTATTATCGCCCACCGTAGAACTGAGCACCGCCATTCGGCAAAATGGCAACCTGGCGGGCTTTATTGCTGCCATGTACACTGCTGATTTTGGACTGATGAAAAGGTCGCTTCAGGATTTGATCATCGAACCGCAACGGGCTTCACTCATACCCGGTTTCTACGAAATCAAAGAAATGGCACTCCAAACGGGCTGCCTTGGCTTTTCCATCAGTGGTGCCGGACCATCTATGTTTGCCCTTTGCGATAATTCTCACCTGGCGGAAGAAATTGGTCAAAAGGCCGCCACCTTGCTGGCAGCCAAAAAAATAAAATCCGATGTGTTTCTGTCAAAAATTAATCTGGAAGGTGCCTTCAGGTACTAATCAGCTCTGAAACACTTCAATTTCTGCTGTTGCCTTGACAAGGTCTGTAAACTTACCTTTAAACCTGGTAGCTTTTACCAAATGATTGTCGATCCAATGGTAATTGCCGCCCCTGGGCTTACACAACAGGATGCCATGGTATTTAAATCCATGTTTATTGAGCCATGTTTCGGTGATGGTGCGATGCTCTTCGGTGCGGGATGAGAAAAAAGTAATGATGTGCCCCTCATCATACCATTTATTGATGATTTCAAGGGCATCAGGATAGGGTTCACAGGTTACCATTCGTTCCGGCTCTTCATTGGGTACATCGTCACAAATGGTGCCATCAATGTCAATAAGAAAGTTTTTGGTGTCTTTGTCGAGCACAGGACTCAGGGCATTTCCCTGTTCGTCTGTAAGCGCTTTTAATGAACTCATGTTTTGTTGGTCTCTGTTTTTAGTTGAATGAAATATAATTTTTGGGGTTCACCGCCTGGCCATCGTACCACAATTCAAAATGCAGGTGGGGACCCGTAGACATCTCTCCCGAATTGCCAATGATGGCCACCGCCTGGCCCGTTTGAACTTTTTGACCCGGTTTTACCAGGTTGGCTGAATTGTGTTTGTAAACCGACACAATGTTTCTTGGATGTTGTATGATCACAGCATTGCCAGATTCGGCAGACCATTCTGCACTCAACACAATGCCTTCCATAACCGATTTCACCGCTGTACCCTTTGGGGCTATGATGTCGGTGCCCAAATGCTCCCTGCTGGGGTCATATTCAGCACTGATGCTGCCCGACAGCGGCGATGCAAAAACGAGGTGGTCCAATTCGCGGGTCTTCATCGACTCCAATACATCTCTGTTGCTCAAAGCTTCCGGTTTTCCCTGTTTTTGCTCGGCTTCAGAAATTTCAATGGATTTTAGCATATTTTTTAAGCCCATGGTGTACGTATCATGCGCCTGAACCTGCTTCTCCAATTCATCGATCCTCTTTGTCAGCTCTACAAACTCAGTATTTTCTTTGATGTCTCCATAGCCCGGAATCCAGCGCTTTACAGGCGTAAAAACAATGAAAGACACCACCATGACGGTCATCAGCACGATAATGGAGCTGGCAATGATGTAAAATATCAATAGGGAGAAACTAAAAGAGGTAACCTCTCTTAAATCATCTTCGTCCAGTATTACCAATCTGTAATTGTCCTGAAGTCGCTCTAACAATGATCTTTTAGTTCCTTCCTCCGCGGACATTATGCATTGTTTTTCAGAAAAATAAAATAATTTTGCGCAAAATTAGTTATAAATAAACTAATAGTACTGTTAATAAAAGTTAAATGAGGAGTAATCGCTTTTTTGGGTTGTTTACAGCCCTGCTCATTGTTTCTATTGTGCTTACCTCGGGCTGTGTTTCCAGAAAGCGAAAAAACGATGTTTCAAAACTTAGTAAGTTTTACCACAACGTCACCTCTGAATACAATGGATATTTCAACGCAAACGAACTGTATGAAGCCAGCTTACTTACCTTAAGAGAAAAAAACAACGACAATTACACCAAAATTCTCGAGGTATATGACCACCTTTCGGTACCTGACCCCAAAATTGTCAATGCCGACCTTGACAAAGCCATAGAAAAACTCACACGCGTTGCCGCCATTCACGAACCCGGAGACTGGGTTGACAATTGTTATGTGTTGATGGCAAAAGCCCAGTACCTGAAACAAGATTACGAGAGCGCTCTTGAAACCCTTGAATATTTTGAAGAAGACTTTAACCCAGCCAATCCTTATGGCAGAAATTTTCAAAAGAAAAAAATAAGCGCAAAACAAAAGAAAGCAGAAAGTGAAGCCAAAAGAGAAGAAGAAAAAAAGCTGAGAGAAGAAAAAAAGGAAGCCGACGAGAAGAAAAAAGAAGAAGAAAAAAAGGCCAAGGAAGAGGCAAAAAAAGACCTTAAAAAACAAAGAGAACAGGAAAAGAAAGACAGAGAAAAACAACGCGAACAAGAGAAAAAAGAAAGAGAAAAACAAAAGAAAAAAGGCAAGAGGACTACCAAAACCAAAACGGAAACAAAACAGGATACGGTCAAAAACAACTTATCCAACCCTACTCCTACCAACAAGCCTGCAACCACACCAGCAGCCAAACCCACAACCCCTTCTGAAGAAGAAGAAGCCGAAGTTGAAGTAACAGAAAACGATAAACCGGCTCCCAAAAAGAACACCCAGGACAAAACATCGTACAGCGAAGGACTGGTGTGGTTGGCAAAGACCTATACCCGCACCGAGCAGTTTTCCAACGCCGAATTCCTATTAAAAGGGCTGGAAAAAAACCTGGGCATCAACCAAAAGGTAAGAGATGAAATTGCACCCGCAATGGCCGACCTGCTCATCAAACAAAAAGATTACAAACAGGCCCTGCTATATTTGGACCAGGCCATTGAAGGCAATGCCAGCAAAAACAACAAAGCTCGATACGCCTATATTGCCGGGCAGATTCACAGGCTTCTGAAAGACCCCACCACTGCTTCCACCTACTTTCTGAAGGCCAAAAAATCAGCCAAAGATTTTAAGCTCAAGTTTATGTCGGAACTCGCTTATGCAACTTCTCTGGCATCCCGCTCCGATGGAGGGCCGGAAGCTTCTGTCCGCCAACTGGAGAAATTTCTGAAAGAAGACAAATACAGCGAATTCAAAGACCAAATATATTTTTCATTGGGAGAAACCGTTTACCCCATCGATGAGGCAAGAGCCAAAGAGTATTTTATGAAAAGCTCTGCCGCCAATAGCAACAACACCTCCCTCAAAACAGAATCGTCTTACTACCTGGCACAAATCAATTTGAAAGAAAAGATTTACCACATTTCAAAAACGTATTTCGATACTACACTGATCAACCTGCCAAAAACCGATGACCGCTATTTTTATGTGAAAAACATGGCCAATAACTTAAGCTCAATCGCCAAAAATGCACAAACCGTGGCGCGATTGGACAGCTTGCTGGCCATGGGTGAGCTCTCACCCGAAGAACTACAAAAAATAGCCAAACGCAGGCTCGAGAACGAGAGAAAAAATGGCAAATCAGAAGAACAGCCCACTGCTGCCAAACAGGGTGTATTTACCAATACGTCTAAAAGTTATGGTTCGGGATTGAGCAACTTTTTTGCATACAGCCTCACTGCAGTAGAGGCGGGAAAAAACAGCTTTAAAAACAAGTGGGGAACCAGAAAATCAGAAGACAATTGGCGACGATCGGCGAAGTCTTACAATCAAACAGAGGCAGACCCTGTAGATGAAGTCAACAAAGGTGTCAATGAATCTGCCGACATCACCGATGCCGAATACAAGCGAATAATGGCCGACGTTCCCCTAAACTCCTTTCAAAAGGAGCAGTACAGAACAGAGATGAAAAAAGCGCTGTTTGCGCTTGGCAAAGACTACCGTGATAAAATTCAGGAGTATAAGCTTTCTGTTGATGTACTTGAAAAATTGGTCAAAGACTTTCCCGGATCTGAGTTTGAGGCAGAGGCTTATTACTACCTCTTTATGAATTATACCGACCTCAAAAATACAGCCATGGCCGATCGGTATAAAGCTTTGCTGCTGAGCAAATACCCGGATGATAAGTATACCAAAATTGCCAGCGACGCACAATACCTGGCTGCGCTGGCTGCAGATGCCAAAAAACTGGACCTTTACTACGACCAGAGTTACGAGTTGTTTCAAAAAGGCCAGTATGAAAAAGTAGCAGGGCGTATCCAAAATGCCATCGATGCCTTTGGAAAAGAAAACAAACTCATGGCCAAATTTTCCTTGCTCAACGCCATGTGTCTGGGTGCCACCAAAGGAAAAGATGCTTATGTCAAAGCATTGCAGGAAGTGGTGATCCGTTATCCCAAAACGCCGGAAGAAACCAAAGCCAAAGAAATCATGCGTTTCCTCGTTGGCGATGGTACCGCTTTTGACCAGGTAGACATCCAGGAGGTAGACAAAATTTATGAAGTCGAAAATGATTCAAGGCATTACATAGCCGTCATCGTTTTATCAGGCGATGCAGACCCCTTTGAAAAAGCCAAAATTGCGGTGTCTGAATACAACAAAGAATACCACGGCATTGAAAACCTGCAATTGGGCGAAAATATCTTGAGCAAAGAAGAGAAGACCCAGTTGATCCTGGTGAGAAGTTTTGACAATGCCACCAAAGCCATGCGCTATTATGAAGGCGTGCTCAAGAGCAGAGATGTCTTTATTCCACCTACGATTGCAGCTTATGAAATCTACCCCATTACTACCCGTAATTACAGGAAAATGATGCAGGACAAAAGCCATTCAAAATACAGGGCCTTTTTCGAAAAAAATTACCTCAATAAGTAGTTGGTTTTTATCCAGCCAGTTTGATGAGCTCGAGGTGAATAATCACCAGCAACAGGATAATAAACAGGTGTATCAACTCAGGCCAGATTCTGTTTTTCATGTCGAGCAGACTGAAGGTGGCAAAGATGGAAACCGGTATGGCCAGTAATATTAACAAGTTGTGATCTACATGTTGCTGAGTAACGGCAATGAGACCCGTAAATAGCATGAACCAATACAAAATGCCGATCCGTTTTTGGGCTGCAATTACTTTTTTACCCATGTAATTACCAAAATTGGCCAATACCCACAAAACCACTACAAACAGGCCAATGAGTACCAGCAAGCCGGAAATGCCAATCTCTTTTGCCAGCACACCAAACAGACCAAAGCCTTGTCTGAAGGCTATAAAGTGCCAGGATATAGGATTGCCAATATAATACTCTGTTACAAACAACAAAAAATAAGGAGTGAGCCATCCCGCCAGGTGTTGCGTTCGTTCGAGACCCGTAAATGACCTCATAATCATAAACCCTATGTAGGTGAAGGGCAACATCAATAGCAAGGGGGCATACATCAAAGATGCCAGTGACATGTAAAAGCCCGACAAATAAATGTCGTCTGCCGACTTGAGGTTGTTGTAACTATTGAATATGCCGGTTATCGACAGAATTACAAAGGGCGATGCAAGCATTTCAGGACTCAAAATCAGATTTTGTGTCAGCACCGAAACCAATAACACAAAGAGCATGCCGCTCACCAGGTTGTTTTCTTTGCCAATGTGGCTCTTGATCACCAGCCTGTTGATGAGCAGGGCATCTAAAAACAAGATCAAAATGGCAAAAATGTTTTGACTGAGGGCTTGGTCCCCTATGGCTTGATAAATGGTTCTAACCAGCAAACCATCGTAATCGTCCAAAGTAGCACTTACCGGTTCAACGAGGGATTTGATCCTAATCAATACCAAATAGGGAAGGAGCAAAATGCTGTTGATAAAAATATTTCGTCTGAATAAGGAAATCACACCCTGGCCGCTTAAAAATTGTGGTTAAAGGTACTTTCTTTTGGTAAAATTCTGTTATTCCCGGGCCATTTTTGAAAGAAAATACCTGTTAAGCTCTAAATTGAGCTCAACAGGTAACTGAGTAATGCCCCGAACAGAAATAGGGCCAGCAAAAACCGGCTGTCCTTGTAGAGGCCTTCGTAATGTGTGTTCATGAGTTTTGGTTAGCTTTGGTATATCTGTTATTCCATAAATGATGCCATGCCATTTTTTCATAATATATCATCTTACCCGCCATTACTCCCTCGTATTACAGCAATGTATATATGCTCAAAGCAGGCATCCATTGTGCATTGATTTTCTGTGCTTTTTTATATCTTTATTTTACGTAATGGGTTTCGTCTAATCATCATAGCTAATTTTTAAAATACCATGATTTGGGTAGAAATGGGTCCAATTTGGGTAGTATCAAATATCCGGGCACGCTTGTCTAAAATGTATTATTTTTGCATTTTAATCCGAAATCTATGTTAGCAAAGACGAACGCAAGCACCGTGCAGGGCGTAGAAGCCACTACCATTACCGTAGAAGTCAATACAGGAGGCAAGCCACCAGAAGGTAAACCCTATTATCAATTGGTAGGGTTGCCCGACAATGCTGTGAAAGAAGGTTTCTCGCGCATCGAATCGGCGATAAGAAACAACAACCTTCCCTTTGTACGGGTCTTCATGGTGGTCAATCTGGCCCCTGCCGACATCCGCAAAGAAGGCTCTGCCTACGACCTGCCCATTGCCGTGGGCATCCTGGCCGCTACGGGTCAAATCGTCAATGCACAGCTCGACAAATTTGTAATCATGGGAGAATTGGCACTCGATGGCCAGCTGAGACCCATCAAAGGTGCCCTGCCCATTGCCATCCAGGCCAGAAAAGAAAAATTTGCAGGCCTCATCCTGCCCAAACAAAATGCCCGCGAGGCCGCCATCGTCAACGATCTGCCTGTTTACGGTGTGTCCAACCTCCGGCAAGTAGTAGATTTTCTCAATGGCAGCCTTACCCTCCATCCCGAAATACACAATACAAGAGACTTTTTTGAAGAAGAAAAAAATAAGTACGCCATCGACTTTAGCGATGTCAAAGGACAGGAAAACATCAAACGCGCCATGGAAATCGCCGCTGCAGGTGGGCACAATGTCATTCTCATCGGCCCTCCCGGCGCGGGTAAAACAATGCTCGCCAAAAGGCTGCCTACCATTTTACCCCCCTTAAATATCAACGAAGCCCTTGAAACCACAAAAATCCATTCGGTGGCCGGGCAATTGGGCCCCAACACCTCATTGGTGACATCCCGGCCCTTTCGTTCACCCCACCACACCATCAGTGATGTAGCCCTGGTAGGCGGTGGCTCCAACCCTTCGCCGGGAGAGATATCGCTGGCCCACAACGGTGTCCTGTTTTTGGATGAACTGCCCGAATTCAAACGAGCGGTACTTGAAGTGATGCGGCAACCCATGGAGGCCCGCAAAGTCACCATTTCAAGGGCCAAAACCACGGTAGATTATCCTGCCAGCTTTATGCTCATAGCCGCCATGAATCCCTGCCCCTGTGGTTATTACAACCACCCCGACAAAGAATGTGTCTGCGGTCCGGGGGTTGTTAAAAAATACCTTTCACGGGTCTCAGGACCCCTGCTGGATAGAATCGATTTGCACGTTGAAGTCACACCTGTAAGTTATGATGATCTGGCCAACCACGAGGTCAAAGGCGAAAACAGCGAGACCATCCGCCAAAGAATCATCCGTGCCCGCGAAATTCAGGAGCAGCGTTTTGATGGCATGCCCGAAATCTACGCCAACGCTCAAATGAATGGCCCCATCCTTCGCGAAGTTTGTGCCCTAAATCAGGCAGGTAATTTGTTGCTCAAAACTGCTATGGAAAAGCTCCAGCTTTCTGCCCGGGCATATGACCGCATACTCAAAGTGGCCAGAACCATTGCCGATCTTGCTGGCAGCGATGACATCAAAATCGAACACCTGGCCGAGGCCATCCATTATCGGAACCTCGATCGTGAGGGCTGGGCGGGTTAATGGCACGATCATCCCCCGCCTTTACAATATTTCTTACCTTTGAAACCAACTAAACTTGATTTCTATGCGGTTCATCACGCTTTTGTTTTTGCTGGTCTTTTGTTCAAAGCTGTTTTCCCAAACCAACTTCGACAAAGAAGTGGCCGCAACCATCAAAAGTCTAGAACAAGACCTCATTCGTTGGCGAAGACACCTGCACGCCAATCCCGAATTGTCCAATCGGGAATTCAATACCATGCAGTACATCTTTGATGTGCTTGCGCCACTGCCACTGACCATTGAAAAGGGCATGGCCAAAACCGGGGTCATAGCAGTTTTAGATACAGGCAAGCCGGGGCCCGTCATCGGAGTGAGGGCCGATATTGATGCACTACCGGTAAAGGAAAGAGTTAAGCTGGATTTTGCTTCCAGGGTAGAAACCCAGTACGAAGGTAAAACGGTAGGTGTTATGCATGCCTGTGGTCACGATGCACACACCGCTATCTTACTGGCTACAGCCAAAGTGATGTGCACACACAAAGACAAGCTTAAAGGAAAAATTGTTTTTGTCTTCCAACCCGCCGAAGAGGGAGCTCCTGTAGGAGAAGAGGGTGGTGCAGAATTGCTGATCAAAGAAGGCCTCTTTAAAAAATACGGCATTCAAACCATGTTTGGCCTCCACATAGCCTCCGGCCTTGATGCAGGCAAACTTCAATACAAAGCGGGTGGCGTGATGGCCGCTTCTGACCGACTGGAAATTAAAATCAAAGGCAAACAAACCCATGGCTCAAGACCCTGGGCCGGCATTGATCCCGTGGTAGTTAGCGCGCAAGTCATCATGGGACTGCAGACCATCATCAGTCGCCAGACAGACCTTACCCGCGAGGCAGCCGTGATTACCGTAGCCCAGGTCAATGGCGGCGTGAGAAACAACATCATCCCGGAAGAAGTTACCCTCATTGGCACCATCAGAACCCTGGATGTAGAAATGCAAAAATCCATCCATAGCAAAATTCACCGCACCGTCGTCAACATAGCAGAAAGTGCCGGGGCCACCGCCGAAGTGAGCATTACCCAGGGCAATCCCATCACCTACAACGATCCCAAGTTGACCGCCAAAATGCTGGCCAGCCTGGAGATCGCCGCCGGTGAAGAAAATGTGCGCGTAACGGTTGCCTCTACCGGCGCCGAAGATTTTGCGTTCTATGCCAAAGAAGTACCCTCCTTCTTCTTTTTCCTCGGTGGCAAAGATCCCAAAATGAGCAACTTTGACGTAGCTCCACACCACACCCCCGATTTTTATCTGGATGAAAGCGGCTTTGTTTTGGGGGTTAGGGCGTTTTATCAGCTAGTATATGATATAGGGGGTAGGGACTAGGGGCTGGGGGATAGTTTAGGGTTTAGGGTAGAACTCTGTCAAGCTATTTTATGAGACAACATATCACCTAACCCCTATCACCTAACCCCTATCACCTACCTACTTCATTTCATTGAATGCAGTGCAATTCTGTTTCCTTCGGTATCTGCAATATGTGCCATAAAGCCGTTGCCGCCAATGGAAGTTTTTGGCAATAAAATTTTACCACCGGCTCCCTCTACTTTAGAAAGGGGAACACTCAAATCTTCTCCGCCATTGAGGTAAATTAAGGCGCCATCCATGGAGGGTTCAAAACCTTCACCTTCCACAATTCCTCCGGTTATGCCATTTTGCATATCCCCGGGCAAGATGCCATATTTATAAACAGGGTGTGGCATTTCCTGAATGTCGGCTCCCAATAGTGTTGCATAAAAAGCTTTTGCTCTGCTGAAATTTTTCACTGGAATCTCAAACCAGTTAATTGAATTTGTCATATTGTATGATTTTGATTGTTTGTTTTTGAAATTATTTTTGATTCTTTTTAGATGACTTGGCTTTGCTGTTGAATTCCAAACAAAGGTTTATCCAGTAGTTGAATTGCTTTTCATTTTTCATGCCTGTGTCATCTACCATAACATAACCTTTCATGGGCCTGCCTGTGAAATCCATGATGCGACATCCGGTTTTTTCCAAAGCAGTATCCTGCATTTCCGGGGCAATACGACACATCATTTCATCTTTGATGATGCCAATACACATTTTGTCGTTCACCATAAAAGTCAAACCACCCATCATTTCCTTTTCTACAATATTGGGAAGGTCCACAAGTTTCTCTCTGATGCGATTTGCCAATTTTTCACTGTATGCCATATAATGTAATTAATGTGTTTCAACATATGATTTAAGCCCTGCAAAGAATTTTTTTATGCCCTTGTCCGATTGTTTGCGAATCATCAAAAGGTCAAGCAACTTGCCAAGCAGACCAAACTTAACAGTGTATGTCATTACCTGCTTTATGGTGGTTTGATTACCTGCTTTTTCAAAACTGTAACCATGTTTAAGTTCTTTGATTGGAAACGAGCAGGCGGTAAGCTGATAGGTCAAAACTTCGTTGGGTTTGAATTCAGTTATCTTTTCTTCAAACCAATTTTTTCCATCCATCATTGTCACTTTTCTTTTTGCTCCAACGCCCGTTTTTTCAGGTGAAATCAAGGTTGACTTCTTAACTGTTGGATCGTATTGATCCAACAGTTCAGGATTGGCGAGCATCACCCACACTGCGTCAATGCTGGCATTGACGGTGATTTCATTGTGAATTATTGCCATAAAATTTATTTTTCGGTTAGCGATTTAATGTTGTTGAGAATTTCTTCCTGAGCATTGCCTATCATTTTTTTCATCATCAAGACATTCATGATTTTAGCTACCCAATTTGCTGGTTGGTAGTAGGTTTCGTTGACGACCCTAGTTCTGTTTTCATCAAGTTTTTCAAGATTAAATACAAAACGAGTGTCCTTTAGCATTTTGCTCATGCCCATGGTATCGCTTTCAATTGTCCAAACGGTCTTGTTTTCAGGGACCAATTCAATGAGTTTTTCTATTACTGTACCTTTTCTCCCCTTGTTGTTAATTTGACAAGTCCTTGTTGCTCCTTGTTTGTCCATCTGCCCGGTAGCTTCAACCACTCCGGGGTTTATTTTATGCAAAACAGTGATATCCGTAATCACATCCCATATCGTACTGATTGAAGCATTGAATACAGCTTCATTCCTTGCTTGTAATTTATTCATTGCTAATAATTTATAAATTCACTTTCATATTGCAAGTGCAAATATAAATAACAATACTTGTAAAATGCAAGTGATTTTGTAAATTTGTACCGTGAGGAAGAAAAATATTGAATACCGGTCATCCTGTCCAATAAGTACAGCTTTGGATATTATTGGAGATAAATGGTCCCTCCTGATCATCCGCGATTTGGCTTTTAAAGGAAAGAATACATACGGTGATTTTTTAAATGGGGGTGAAAAAATTGCCACCAACATACTAGCAGACAGGCTGATGTTACTGGAAATGGCAGGAATTATCACCAAACACCCGCACCCCGAAAGCAAGGCAAAACATCTGTACAAACTGACTCCCAAGGGTATTGATTTGGTTCCTGCCCTGGTAGAAATTATTTCCTGGAGTGAAAAGTACCATGAAGTGCATCCCTATGCAAAACAGTTTGTAAAGCAGTTAAAAAATAACAAAGAAGCTGTAGTTAAACAGATAATTGAAGGGCTGAAAAAAGACTCATTTAATTAATCCACTTAGGGCTTAAAGTTTTCCATAAGGGCACAATCTATTCTCCTTTGCAATTGATGCACTAAAGAAAAAATACAACGTATTTGGAAAATATCTTTGTGCACTTTGTGCTTTCCTTTATGAACTTTGTGGTGAAAAAAACCAGCCAATTTAACCACTAAGGGCGCAAAGATATCACTAAGGGCACTATCTATTCCCCAAGCTTTCCATAACACTTTGGATTGGAGGCGGCCCAGGCACAGAAGATTTATTGAACTTTTGCAGAGGCAACCTATATCACTAACATGTTACCCTAATTATAATTTGAGATCTTACCTCCTTTCCATCTTTTATCGCTGGCTTCCATGATGTCAATTTAGACAAATATCTTAATCCGATTCCAGGATTTGTTTTACCCTGACAATCTATCCAATATTCATTCGAAAGTTTACCATCCAATTCAACAATGGCAATAAATGTAACAAATCCATCACAGCCACCGGGTGGATTAACAATATTATCATAAATCTCTCTTTCTCCATTATATTCGGGTTTAACATCGGGATTCAATACAAACCCATTCATATCTCTTGAAAAATATTCTTTGTGATAGACAAAATTAAAAAAATAGATTCTTTCCACATTTACATATACTCCGTGATAGGTGCACGGTGTCCAGGAACCAGATAGTTTTATTAGTCTTGTAGCCTCTTCTACAAAGTCTACATCGTTTGTTATATACGAGTTAGTAGTATACCTTGACTTAAAATCACTAATATAATCATTAGAAACTCCTTTGATATCATATACCGATTCGTCCATTGCAATTCTGAACGTTAGTGGTACAGAATATCTATCATATAAATCGGTTGTCAGTTCCGGATAGATGACATTATTAAGTACAAACGTTTCAAATCCTTTGCAATACCCCCCTGCATCAAAGGAGAGATGTTTGTTGTTTTCCATGCTATTCCGAATTTACGTATTTCATTTTTTGAATCTGGTTCTAATTCCTTGTTTAATGTCGCCTTTCATATGTCTTGATTTTGTGGGGCTTAAACAGCCGAAAAGATCATTTTGAACTGGGTAGTGGCACTAACCGCTTCACTTCATTTTACACTGGTTTTCACGTACTTTCATTAGTTTATGGTTTTGATGTATTCCTTATTTAAACAGATCGATTTTTTGTCTGAACCCATTACCAATATGAAATGGAATGCGTTTTAAATGTTGCAACCTGCCAATGATTACGCCTGGGGGTGTTCTAAATTGATTGGCAAAGTCGTATATCATTTCTTCATTCAATGGAGCAGCATCCAAAATTTGTTGCAGTTCATTTTCTGTTAGTAATAATTTAGAAGCAAAAGCATTAGCCTCTTCTTCTTTTTCCTGATCTATTTCTGTGCCTTCAACATTCTCCAAAAAAATGTCTTTTTTACCATGCAAGATGATGTGTGCAGCTTCATGAAAAAATGTAAACCAAAAATGGTCGTTGGTTTTAAACCTTCCTGAAAGTTGAATGATGGGCTTGTTATGAAACCATCTTGTTGCTCCGCTTATGGGTGCTTTAGGCAAATTTGGAGTGAATACAACCGCCACACCACATTTTGCACAAATGTCTATCAATTGATATGTGAAATTGTCTGGCATTAAAAACGCCAGTTCCTTTATTTCTACCAATGCGTCTCTGAATTTCTTTTTATCAAACTCCGCAATTTCAATTTCTTTGGATTGAATTTCACCTTTGCGTAACCATGCGGAAATGGCATGGGGGCTTTGCGTATGTGCCAAAGAAACTCTAAATGCAACCGAAACTTCTTCGGCAATGTAGATGCGTTCCCATTCTTCTGTGCTTGCAATGCAAAAGAATTTTAGCAGACTGTCCACCAAAACGTGCTTTTCTTTTGTATCGGGCAGCCAACCCAATTTTTTCATTTCATTTATAGGAAAAGCCGCCAACCAGTCTTTTTCTTTTTCAAGTTCTTCCCGTTGTTGCAATTCATATAGTTCTTTGCGGTACGTATGCTCTCTGTTCATCCAAAAACCTGCCGGAATGCCCAATACATTTTCCAATTGAAAAGCAGTTGCCGTTGAAATTGGCTCTCTTCCTTTGATGATGTCGTTAATTTTTTCTTTGGGTCTTCCCATTCGTTCGGCAAGTTCAGCTTGGCTCATACCAATAAAATCTATATGCTCCTGAATAGTATCACCAGGTGGGGTAAGTAGAGATTTGGCTATTTCAAGTGTGGTTGTCATGTTGTTGGTTTAATACTTTTGGTCAATGGTAATCTTCAATTTCGTTAATCTGAATTTTGGTGACTCCTTCCCAATTCAAACCGCCATCATCCTTTTTAGGTATCGGGTCGTGAAGTGGCTCAAAAATCAATCGAAAGTTTCCAGAAACAGCAACCGCCAATTCTCCATCGCGGTCACCTGTCAATTCGTGGCATCTGGCGGCAGGAAGGGTTCTCAAAACTGCTAAATTGTCTGCATCGGTTAAGTCCATCAGCCTTTGATTCACTTTGCGAGCCAACTGCCCAAAGGATTTAGCCATCTCCTTTGGATCAGTTAGTTGCTTTTCGAGTTTTCGGCTTTTGTAACTTATTTCCACAGCAAAGATAAATATTATTAACGTAAAAGGTTAACAAATATATTCACAATTTTTGAATTGTCAAATAAACCGTTGAAATAAAAGAAGTCTTCGCTATTTCCAAAGGATCGGATTTATAGGCATGGGCATTATCCAAGCTCACTTATATGACTTTCCTATCAGTGTTTTCATCAAACTTCACAGTATATCAGACCATGGTATGGCAGCGCACAAACCAATATCCCACATTCAAGTTTTTCGACATCAACTGTGATATTGGCCAACCCAATAAACCATTTTTAAAAAATTTCTTACCGGGTCAATTATTTCCGGATTGAGGGGGTCAATTAAAATGGATTTTACAACCCTTTGTGATATTCCTGCCTACTTTACTCCGGATGTCATGTAATCAGTAATCAAGACACCTATTACATTTTCACGTTTTATCTCAACGGGAAGTATTCACAACCTAAACGTGGAAGGTTGATTTCGACATCATCTTTGCCCTTACGAAGCCTAATAGTAGGTTCAATTTATTCAGCTCTATCACAAGCACCTGCAGGAATCTTTGTTCCCACTTTTAACATCATCGCTCACCACAATTATGTTTCCACTCTTGCAGCATGATGCGGTTTGCCAACTACTCTTGACAGTCGTAGGCGGAAGGCCAATTCATTGATACTTCTAACAATGACTTCCATGTACAATGCAGCATTCGTTCCCTTCTTTAAGGGTTCGATTCAAGACACACCACGTTTTGCGGCTTTGCGAAGGAGGGGCTTTTACGCACTTACGTTCATTTGAAAACCGTACTTCAATTATACGAAAAAACTGTCAACCGAAGCACTGCACCCCCGCTTTTGCAAAACCGCTGTTAGCAGATGGCGTTCTGTCGTCCGTGTCAAGTTGCACTACCTTTTTGTTTACGCTTCTAACTTTCAAAATGCTTGACTGTCATGGGTTGTGCGTTGGCAAAAAATTAAAACACCGAAGAGAGGGAAGAAAAAAATGAATTTCTTTATAGGTCGGGCAGGCACACTCTTTTGCAAACTTTGGTCTGTGCTTGGGCTTGTAGCGGTTTGCAAATGTGTGTGACTGCCGCATAGGCTTTTAGTCTTTCCAAATAATACTCAAAATAGTTTTATATCTCCTTGTAGGTATGCAGTATTCGTAAAAAACTGAATCCTCATCGTTGTATTCCTTTAGATTGAACCAAGTTGATTTACTTATCTCTTGTGCCTTTTCTTCCATCTTGTAAATAAACTCATAATCTTTTTGAATGTATTCCATAGCTACCGAATCGGCTGGTGGTGCAAGACGATTATAATCGCCAAGCCAAACCTTCAACTCGTCTGACTTTTTCCAATATTTTACTCTTCCGTTTTCAATAAACACAAGGCAAATAGGGTGGAGATTGTCTGATTGTAGATACTTAAAGACCGTTGCTGTTAAACTTACCTTAAACCTTTCTGCAAGTTGTTTAATTAAGAGCGGAGAAAATTTTTTCCCTCTTGCTTCTTGCATAAATAGCTTTTCGGGCATTAAGAGTTCGCTTGCAAATTCATTTGCTTCCAATTCTTGCGTTCCATTCTTCAACATTTTTTCCATCCCAGAGATGACATTAAAGTTCGAAAATACATCATCGGGTAACTTCATTCCCCTGTGCATTATTAAATGGCCAATTTCATGAGCTGCCACAAACCTTTTTCTTTCTGGAAACTGAATCTGTGAATTAACCTTGATAACTGCTTTGCTATTACCAAAAATTATTTTTCCATCACAGTGTTTTAATTCTTCCTCTATGAGAACCGCATCCAGCCCAGCAACAAATAAATCCATTGGCAGGTCTGTGATTTCATCCAGTCCGCAATCTGATAAGAGTTTCTGTGCCTGTATATGAGCATTAGTGCTTCTTTTCATTATTATCTAATTGCTCTAAAAGTTCTACTAGATTTTTGTCTTTTATGATTTCAATAATTTCTTCTTTCGAAAGTTTATCAAGATTTCTGTGCAATGCTAAAGAAGCATTTCCATGAATAATTTGTTTGAGAATAGCAATCGGCTTTTCAATGTTTAATAATAGTGCTTGCTCAAATTTCTCTGCAAGTTGAAGCAGGTATTCAATGTGCTTCTTCTTTGCAGCAGCATTTGCTAAAAAGATTATTCGCTTTTTCTTCTTTTCATATTCCGCCATATCTTGAATATCATCTTTCAGCGAATCTTTGATAGTGTCTTTGTCGGCTTCTAAATAGAAGTGATACAAAGCTTCACCAATTTTATTTTTGATTTCGTTACTCATATGATATTGATTGCTTGTTGTTCAATTTTTTTCCTTTTGCGTTCTAGGCGTTTGATGATTACATATATATCTTTAACAGGAACTCCTAATTCGGCTGCAATTATTGCTGGTTTGAATATTCCATCCATCCAGTATTCAAAAACTATCAGTTCATCATCGTCAGCACCTTCTTGTTTTAGAAGCTCTGCTATCTGATTTTTCTTCTCTTCAAAGTTTATAGGATGACCATTTATAGGGATTTCAGGCAATTCGATTGAACTGTGTCGCTTTCTAGTCTTGAAAAAACTTGAAATATCGCTTTTTAAACAGCCAAACAGAAACTCTTTAAATGAACACTCTGCTTTGTCCCAATCCCTTGTTCCTTCCATTACTTTTAAAAGAAGGTCGCCAACAAAGTCAACAGGGTGCTTGCCGTTGAAGTCCTTTACTCCAACAGATTTTAATACAGATATGGCATAGGCATTCATACTGTCTATGATTTCATCCATGTTTTCTGACTGTATTGCTTCAGCAAGATTCATTTACGTTTCTATAATGGTATGCTAAGGTCTGAAATTTTTTTGACACTTGGTGGCAAATTTATTTGAATTCTTAGCATACTTATTTGAAAGCCCTCTTTCTGCCAAATAGTCCGAGTTTTTGCTTGGTTGTGTTTTTGGTGGGGTGAGGGATTAAGTTTTACAAAATACATAACAAGAATGGAGAAAGAAAGATTACAAAAAATTTATCGCAAGACAGGTGGTTATTGCCATATCTGCCACAAGAAACTGAGTTTTACTAATTACGGTGTGCAAGGTCCAAGAGGAAGTTGGCACATTGAGCACTCAATAGCAAAAGCAAATGGTGGTAGTGACCATATGAACAACCTTTACCCTGCTTGCATTTCATGCAATATAGATAAAGGGACAAGCCACACGAAAACGGCATGGGCTCAACACGGAAATAGCCGTGCACCATATTCAAAAAGCAAGAAACAGCAAATCAAAAGCAATAATACAACTGGCGGGGCTTTAATTGGTGGTGGAATTGGTCTTGCGATTGGCGGTCCAGTCGGTGGCTTGGTTGGAAGTTTTGTTGGCGGTTTGATTGGAAATGAAAATTCACCGAAAAAATAATTCAAATGGAGAAATTTAGTCTAAGATACTTAAAGCCAAGTGCATTTATCGCAATTTGCGTGTTACTGGGAGTCTCGCTGTTTGCTGCAAATAAATTCATAAATACACACTGGGGAATTTCCATTTCAGTTTTCGCTGTTATTGGTGGATTACTTGGCATAGTCAACAACTTTCTTTGGAATGTAAGACCATTTAGCTGGATGTATTCAGTCCCCGATTTCTCTGGTCGTTATGAGGGAACACTTTTATATGAGTTCCGAAATGAAAAATGTGAAGTTATTTCAGAAACTCTTGGTCATATCAAGGTCATAGTTCAAAATGGGTCTGACGTTGTAATTAACTCATGGACAAAAAAGAAAGATGGCACAATGTCTTCCAAATCGACAAGCATTGAAGCAAGTATTGTAAAAGAAAAAGACGGAACCTTTTCTATCATCTTTAATTACCTCAATGAAGGGAATTTTGAGCTAGGTTTTGCACCACATTACGGGACTGAAATTTTAAGATTAGTAAAAAATGGTGATGGCAAGCACCTAATAGGTAAATATTACACGGAACGGTTACCCTACCAAACAAAAGGTAAAATTGATTTGAAATTTAATAACAACGAATCGTATCACGTAAAATAAAGTAAATATATATGGCAAATTGTAACGAACATTTTCAAAAGTATAACGGTGAAATTAGATTAACCGATGCTAGAAGGAATAACTTAAAAGGTTCTCGTAAAGAACTTCGCAGAAAAGTAAGGAAGTGGTTTAAGGATAATAAACCTGATGAACCGCAACCTAAATTTAGCGGTCAGGGGTCAATGTCAATGGACACCATCATTAATCCTCTACCACGAACATTTAAAGATGGAAATGCGGAAATTAAAGTTCTTTATTACGATGTTGATGATGGAATTTATTTTGAAGGTGATAAAGACGCTAAGGATAGAAACTCTACTGCAACCTACCACGATTGGGTTGTAAAAGCTGTTACAGGTCACACCGATAAAGACCCAATTGATAAAAACACTTGTGTAAGAACATTATTTTCAGATGGACATAATATTGATGAACCAATTTATTATAAGAAAGGTGATACTCCTGAACTTGCACATAAAAGAGATGGTTGGATTGAGAGCGACCCGAAAGCTTTTACAGATTGGTTTAACGACCTTGCTGAAAAAAATCCACAACTTAGATTATTGGTAAGATATGGGAAAGGTTGGTTTGATTTCCGTGAATTTGAAAACGAAAGCAAACCAATGCCCAGCGGGTTGATTATTACCATCTTGATTGCAGAAAATGCAGTTTATCGCAAAGACCGTGATGATATTGCCTTGAAAGAAACTTTGCTTGCTATTCAAACAAAATTGAAAAGGTCTTTTGAATGCAACCGACCAACAACTCCAAAAGGTGAAAACCTGTTGAAGGATTATGCACATAAGGATTATTTCATGGACTGCCTTGCAAAGTTTATTGATGATGCCACAAAGGCATTGCAAGAAAAAAACTTCAAAAAGGCAACTGAATACTGGCGTAAACATTTAAGTGAAAGATTTCCATTAGGTGAGGATAAAGATGATACGTCTAATTCGTCTGCTGGATTGGGAGCAATGATACCTCCAACTACAAGACCTTATGCTGAATAATGAAGAATGAGCAGTTTGAAAAGGATATTGAAGGTGTTACAACCATTTTCAACGAGTTAACCGTTGTAGAAGTTGATGGTGAAAAATTTCTAAGGGGTGAACTTCCTATTGTTGATGCTAACAATAATGAATGGGCAAAGTATCATATAGAAGTTAAGGGTAGCGATAGTTACCCATTTTCTTTTCCTAAACTTTTTGAAACTGCTGATGCTTTTCCGCACAATGCAGATTGGCATGTTTATGAAGATGATTTTTCTTGTTGTGTTGATTATCCTGCAAACGCAAAAATTATCTGTAAGAATGGTTTGCATGTATCTGATTACATTAATAATTATGCTATTCCTTATTTTGCCAATCAAACATTTAGAATTAGAGAGGGCTATTATCGTCATGGAGAATACTCTCATGGTATTTTTGGAAAGATTGAATACTATCAGAGCAAACTAAAGGCAAAAATTCCGGCAGAACTGCTTGAGATGTTTCGTTTTATTTTGCAAGATTATAATCCGCCAAGAACTGCTGAATGTCCTTTTTGCCACAAGGTCAAATTTAGGCATTGCCATAGAAATGTTTTCAAGGAATTAGGGTATGCTAAAGACTATATTTATCAAGACGGAGCACAATTACTTGCATTTTTTAAGATATACCCTGATTACAAATTGCCAACATAAATAAAGCGTTGGCAAAAATTGCACTCTTTTGGTGACTGCTTTGCGTGAGGTTTGAGGGTGGGGCAGCCACCAAATGTCTGCAATGTGGGTAGCCATAGAAATTCAATTTTTTGTGCGGTGGGGTGTTTTAATTTTTTTATTGCGTAGGCTTGTGTGTCTGCCTGACAAGCTGCTGTGTCCCGATGTCGAGTTGATGTTATGTATGTGTCCACCAGTCAAAGTTGTTTGTCGTGTTACTTAGTTTAATTTTTTAAGTTGTCTGTTTCATTGTTACGATGTGGTTAAATACGCTTTCTGCTAACTTGTTTATGACCACAACTCACCTATAGGCGCAACTCATGTAAATTTCTTAAAACTCTGATTATCAATAATAACATCTTTCATTAAACATTTATACTCGTTTATTACACGCTTGGAAAGATTCGCTTTTAAACGTTTACAAACATTTAATAAACGATTAAAGCCAAAGCTTCCATCCAAATCCAATGATCCTGTATGAGTTAAATTCAGTGCCATCTATCAGGAAACAGGTGTCTTTTTCACTCCAAGTACTTATAATCCATACAAATATAATATAACAAAAGCAACTATGCACGTTTTTCACATGTATTTTGTTTCCAAGATCTCTCTCAATATAAAATTTGGACGGCCTGCGTTTGGTTGCACATGCACCAAATAACATTCTGAATTCAAGCTAAATACATTCGCTTCCTATTGCCAGGAAAATCGAGACAGAAGCGATCGTGGATACCCCCTACCTCCCCAAATAATCCCCCACCACCGCCTGCTGTACCTTCCTTGCTACTTCTACAGTGGGTCCAGGGTTTTTCCCCCTTTGCTCAATCACCCTCTTCCCCGCATTGTCAAACACTACACCATTATCTTTATTCACATACCCTATGCCATTGTTAAATGCAAAAAAGGCCCACTCCGGCCCCTGGGCAGACAAGGCGTTTTTGCCGAAGGTAAAATCACGGGCATCTAAGCCCAGCTGGGCCAGCAGGGTGGGCATCAGATCGGTTTGGGAGGTGGTCCTTGTTTGGTTGAAGGTGGTGTCAATGGCGCCGCCGGTCCAGATCATGGGTATGGCAAAATCTTCGATTTTACTTTTGGCGGTAGGTAGGCGGTGGCCGTGGTCTCCCAGGATGATCACGAGGGTATTGTCCCACAAGCCGGCTTTTTGCAGATCGTGTAGATAGGCTTTGAGGCAGTCATCGGTGTAGCGGTGGGCATTGTAAAAAAGGCTGAGCTCGTCATTGCCCTTTATCTTTTTGGGCCTGGGCGTTTCAAAGGGCTCGTGGCTGGTGAGGGTAAGTACTACATGAAAGAAGGGTTTTTGTGCGGGTCTTTCTTGCAGGGTCTTTATGCTTTTTTGAAAAATAAACTCATCGTGGGGGCCCCACTTGGAGTTGTGCTGCTCTTTGGGAAAGTTGTCCATCTCTTTGATCTGGCCAAAGCCCATGGAGCGGAGATAGGCACCCATGCCCGCAAACTCGAGGTCGCCACCGTTTTCTGTCTAGTTGTTGATGTCATCTTCAATATCAATCTGGGGTGATGTTTTTTCGGTTAATAATTGTACCGTTTGATACCAGTAATAAAACGATGACACATCCGGTTGTTTTTTTAATTTGTTCAAAAAGTTCCACTCCGGATCTTCGATGTTCAATCCTTTGGTGTCTTGTCCTTTGAAATATTGGATTGGTGACATGTTGTACACTAAAATCTTAGCAGCCAAATAGGCAATTCGGGCTGCAGCAGGTACGGCATCATCATTTCGGAAATTGCCCGACATAAGGAAGCCCGAATCAAAAGCTTTAATCCCCTTTTGTAATTCAGCAAATTTTTCTTTTTCATCATCAGATCCTCCACCTCTTTTGGCAATAACGACACAAGTGTCGATGGTGTCCTGGAGTACCTCTATAGGTGTTTGTTTACGCTCAAGCTTGTCGTTACGGTACTTGATCTCCTGCTCCGCAAAAGCCATGAAGCTTTGTGCCACCATTTCAATGTTTGTTATTTTCTCAAACAGCTTGCTCAAATCAAAGAGTTGTTTGGAAATCTCCATCGAGAAAGACTGCTTGTCTTTTCCTTTGAAATAGGGAATGCCAATCGTGTTGGGCGCAAAGGCAGTGAGCTTATCACCGGTAATGGCATCTATGGTAGGAACTGTGACCAGGGTCTCCCCTTCCGATTCGATCCATTTTGTGTGAATAGGAATTTCAGTTTGTTCCGGATAAATCGGTTCATCCAGCAAAACGTCTAATAAGATGGCTCCGGAACCGTGCTGATGGGTATCAAAGGAAAACTTGTAATGAGCCTTTGGAACTCCGGGTTGATAACTGCGATGTTCATCCAGCTGCCAATTCTTGAAATTAGATGATTGGATAATGTTGTCCAGAACTTTTTCCAGGTCTGTTCTTTCGGTATTACATATTATATCAATGTCAATCGAGAATCTGTTGACTTCTTTGAGCAGGAGCACCAGACTGGTTCCGCCTTTAAAGACAAAGTCCAGTCCATTTGCCTTTAGCCTTTCCAGTAAATGCAAGGCATAAATCATTTTTTCGAGAATGATCTTATCAATTCTTTTGTGGTCCTTTTGTTTTTTAAACTGCTCCAACCAATCATCGGTAAAACACTTGTCCTTAATCATTAATAATATCTTTTACCCGATGAAATAGGTGGTTGGTCAGGAACTGCTTTATTTCGTGCTCTCTTTCTCTTCTTTTGGCATAGCTGAATAATTTGGTAAAATTGATCGTGTATTGGTTAATTGCATTTTCATAAATATGCATCAATTCACCCCCCTGGAGATAATGAAAAAGGTGTTTTTCTGCAAAGAGATCAACGAGTATTTTCTCAAGGCTTGGTGTATAAAATTCAATCTTTTTCTCAGTTCGCTTAATCAGCGGTGCTCTTGTAAGCAGCTTCTTAACAATGACAGGTTTATTACTTGCCGCTATGTAGAAATCAATTACTTTTTCGTCTGGGTTAAGAAAAACTTCATTTTTCCATTTGTCTTTTAAAAAATAGAAGATTGATTCTTCAAATCCTTTTTCTACTTCGATAAACAAAGTTGATTTGCTCGATTGGTGTTGCACAAATTCATTTAGCCAGATCGTATCCCAAACACAGTGTTGGATTTCATCAAACTTTTCTGATAGTTGTTTTGCAATTTTGAACAAACCTTGAGAAATTTCAGGTTTGTATTTTAATTTTTGAGAGATTACATACAATCCCCGCTTGATGGGCTTGATGATATTTCTGTTCTGTAGGTCATAGATCCTCCACCCGAAAGTTCCTTCTTTTAGTTCTGGCTCGAAGTACCGATAGAATTGAAAGAGTTCTTCCCGTGTAAAAGCCTCTTTGTCTTTAAATTCTTCGATCAATCTATTCTCTAGTATTTTAGGCATGTTATACCAAATTTTGCCAAATATAGGTGTTTTTAGCATATTTTGAAAATCCAATAATTACCAGTATTCAAATATTTTGGCATTTTTTGCAAATAATATCTTATTTGTTACCCGCACCCACATGGCTAATAGGATGATTGGTCTATATACCAACAACCCTTCTAAACAACCAATTATTATTACCATTTGAGTATAAAACCAAAATATAAACAAACAATGTTCCGCCGTGGCAATTTTCGCCAAATAATATTTGTGCGCGTCGCCCTCTGGCGAATATCCACAAAACAATGTTTGGTCTACAAAAACAGGTGTGCTTTTGGTTAGCTACCTATAAAATGTGTGAACAAAGAATAATTAAAGGCACCGCATCCACCTACCTCCCCAAAAAATCCCCCACCACCGCATGCTGTATCCTCCTTGCTACTTCTACTGTGGGTCCAGGAATATTCCCCTTCTGCTCCTTGACCCTCCTCCCCGCATTGTCAAACACCACAGCATTATCTTTATTCACATAGCCGATGCCATTGTTAAAAGCAAAAAAGGCCCACTCGGGTCCCTGGGCAGACAAGACATTTTTGCCAAAGGTAAAGGCACGGGCATCTAAGCCCAGCTGGGCCAGCAGGGTGGGCGTCAGGTCGGTTTGGGAGGTGGTCCTGGTCTGATTGAAAGTGGTATCGATGGCGCCGCCGGTCCAGATCATGGGTATGGCAAAATCTGCTGATTTACTTTTTGCGGGGGGCAGACGATGGCCATGGTCACCTAGGATGATCACGAGGGTGTTGTCCCACAAGCCGGCTTTTTGCAAATCGTGCATATATTCTTTGAGGCAATCATCGGTATAGCGGTGGGCATTGTAAAAAAGGCTGAGCTCGTCATTGCCGGCTATCATTTTGGGTCTGGGGGTCTCAAAGGGTTCGTGGCTGGTGAGGGTGAGTACTACGTGAAAGAAGGGTTTGCCAGCGGGAAGAGCTTTTAGTATGTTGATGCCTTTTTAGAATAGATACTAGTTGCAGGTGCGTTCTTTGCGGTCAATGCTCTATTTTTCCTGAGTCATCCTTCTTCAAACTTTTCGTTAAATATTCCTTCAAATTTTAAATTTTCAGGTAGTCCGTTGTCACCGTTTCCATTTTTAGAATCAAGCTTAAATTTAGCTTTAAATTTTATCAGGACAGTTTTATTGGTTTTGTCAAGATTAATGATCTCAAAATAACCTTCTTCTGGTTTGTCAAGTTCAAATTTCCAACCTTTCAAATCTTCTGCGATCACCTGGCTAAACAATGTTAAGGCTCCTTTATAAAGTATAGGTTCTTTGTGCAAAAGAAACTTACCTTCTTTATAGGGTAAAAATGTAAACCCTAATGAATTTTTACTATTATATGAAACATCACTTTTTTCGAATGCAAAGATCATTTGATTATTTATTGTGTCATGAAATAATTGGTGGGTATAGTCTATCAATGACCCATTTAGGTATAATAACGAATTCCTTATTTCCACGGTTGAAGGTAATTCAACATCAGTTGATTCGGTTTTGGTGCAAGAATAAAAACAAGTTAATATAGCTAATATTAAGAGTTTACTTACTGGTTTCTTGCCGGTTAATACGCTCACCGTACAACCCCGATAGGAAGTATGCTTGTTTTTACATTGATAATCACTGTTTAATTTCTTGTATACCTTTAAAAAGTTCATGGAAATTTACTATATATTCTTTCGTAATTTTGCCTTGATAAGAGGGCGTTGAAATGCTCATGGAGACTGTTTAAAAAAGTGTGTCAAAATTTAACAAATTAAATAATTTTGACAATG
>CALMWS010000301.1 GCA_937870795.1 uncultured Bacteroidota bacterium
CTCGCCCGTCGCCCCCTCGCCCGTCGCTAAACGCCCGTCGCTAAACGCAAGTCGCCCATCGCCAAATGCCCGTCGCCCGTCGCCCGTCGCAAGTCGCAAATCGGTCAACAATGCAACCGAAAATGAATATCTTTGTTAACTAAAGACAACCATAAAAAATGCAGGATATAGAACCCTATTACAGGTGGCGGGACTATTACGTGGCGGCAGAAGATAAAGACTCACCCTTCTATGGCAGAGAGTACAGTGAACTTCATTATACAGATAAGATATACAATTACTATATACATCCTCAATGGGACTACTTTGGATCGCCCACACTGTATATGAAACTTCTTTTTGCAGACTATGATGATGGGTATGCCATCATGGAATTTATTGGCGAATGGAACGATTGTATAACCAACGACATCATGTTTTTAAAAAGAGATGTGGCCGATGTATTGATCGAAAAAGGCATCAATAAATTCATTTTGTTGTGTGATAATGTGCTCAATTTTCATGGTTCAGATGACTGTTATTATGAAGAGTGGTGGGATGATATAAAGGATGCGGGCGGCTGGGTTTGTATGGTCAATTCTTTTGATCATGTGGCTACCGAAATGAAAAGGACAAGATTGCAATACTACACCCATTTTGGTGCGGTATTTAATGATGTAAACTGGCACAATAAACTACCAGAAATGGTTTTCCAGGAAATTACAGGGCGATTGGCCCATGGGCAACGCTATTTGGAATGAAGCCTCTGTCTGTGAACCTCGTACATTAGGATGCCGGCAGCAACCGATACATTGAGGGAATCAAAATCAGCAGCCTGCGGAATGTAGACCTTTTGGTCTGCTGCTTTGAGACTTTCGGGTGTTACGCCATGGTGTTCATCTCCCATGATGATGGCAGTAGGTTGGCTGAAATCAACCGCATGAGCAGGAGCCCCGCCTTTGACATCCGTAGCCAACACACAGATTCCATTTCGTTGGAGGGTCTCAATGGTCTCGGGCATGTTTTTTTCTCTGCAAACCGGTAATTTCAGAATGGCACCCGCCGAAATCCTTACCGTTTCGTCGTTGATGCGGGCAATGTTGCGAGAGGTTATAACCAGGGCATCAACACCCATCACATGGGCAGATCGGGCAATGGCAGCAAGATTGCGGACATCAGAAACACCCTCCAAAACAATGAAGAAGGGCTGCTTTCCCTGTTGGAATAAGTGCGGAATCACATCCTCCAGACGGTGGAATGGAATGGGACTGATGGTGGCTACTACCCCCTGATGGCGGTTGTGGCCCACCATTTGATTGAGCTTTTCAGCCGGAACTTTAACCAATGGAATGTTGTAGTCACGGGCCAGATGGCGGATTTCTTTCTCAACTTCACCCCTCAATTTGTCCTGGACAAATACTTTTTCCATCTCCCTGCCTTGCCGGATGGCTTCTACAAGGGCATTTTTACCCGATAATACCAATTCCGGATTTTCCTGGTCTCTTTTCCTGTCCCTGGTTTGCATGGGGCAAAGAAATAAAAAAGAGGCCGAAGTCAAAAACAAAATGTCGCTAAATTACATTTTAAAAAATATTGTGTCATTAGAAACCCAAAAAGCATAAGTAATATGTATTTTGTGCGTTCTTAGAAACAATTTTATTACGGGTAATACTCTTCACTTAAACACTTCTAAATTCATGAGGAAACTTTTACTTCTTTTGCTGGGAGGAATGCTGGCGAACGGACTTTTTGGACAAAGCAATTCCAAATTGGACATTGCATTGCGCCATCTACAAGAAAAACACCAGTCATTGGGACTGGAGGCATCTGATTACAAAGACATGGAAATCAATTTTGAAACCACAGACGCACGTGGGATTTCATACATTTATTTTAATCAGACGGTTAATGGCTTTCCCATCAAAAATGCCATTCTCAATTACACCATTTCGCCACAAGGAAAGGTCGCTTTTGTGGGCAACACCTTTGTATCCGGCAAGGATAAAAAAGTGGTGAATGACAGGGTTAGTTTATCAGCTGAAAAAGCCTTTGAAGCTGCCGCTGACCACCTTGGCTACAGCAGTGTTAAAGCTCCGGCCGTGACACAAAGAAATGGAGATAAGACCATTTTTGCTCCTTCTGTACTTACTGATAATTTGGTTACAGCCGAAATGAAATATGACCTCAAAGACGGCAAATTGATTCCGGTATGGGAACTAACCATGGATATGAAAGACAATGCCGACTATTGGGAGATCCGCATGAGTGCTGCCGATGGTAGCTTTGTAAGCAAAAATAACCTCACCGTATATTGCAGTCACCATCATGGAAAATATGCAAAACATGAAAAATGTGAGGCCCACACTTATCAGCAAATGAAGGGTCAATCTGTAAAAGTTGCCGATGCCCTTAGCGGTGACGCAACCTACAGGGTTTATGCTTTGCCGGCAGAAAGCCCCAACCATGGAGCTTATTCGCTTGTAACTAACCCCCATTTCCCTGAAGTATCACCTTATGGCTGGCATGACACCAATGGCATTGATGGTGCAGAATTTACCATCACAAGAGGTAATAATGCCAATGCATATTCAGATAAAAATGATGATGATGACATAGATGCAGATGTTGCCCAACCCGATGGCGGTGCCAACCTGCTCTTTGATTTCCCTCACGACCAAAGCAAGGAGCCCCTGCAAAGCCCGCAGGCAGCCCAGACCAATTTGTTTTATATGGTCAACATGATGCACGATATTTCTGCACTCTATGGCTTCGATGAAGAGTGGGGCAATTTCCAGGCGAAAAATTACACCGGAAAAGGTGCTGGCGGGGATTATGTACTCGCCCAGGCATTTGATGGATTTGGACTTGCAACTCCCAAGACTGATAATGCCAACTTTTCTACTCCTGCTGATGGAGGTAACGGCAGAATGCAAATGTTTTTGTGGAATGCTCCGGGAGGAGGTTTAAGAATTGACAGCCCCGATGAAATCAAAGGATTTATCGATAGTTATGGAACCGCGGATTTTGGAGATCCGGTGCCCCTATCTACTGAGCCTGCCATTGTGGGTAGCGTGGTTATTGCCAAAGACATCGACCTTTCTAATCCCACAGCATGTTGCAAAACCATCACCACAGATTTAACCGGTAAGATTGCACTCATCGACAGGGGGCTGTGCAATTTTAGCCAAAAAGCAAAATTGGCAGAAGACAGAGGTGCCATTGCAGTTATTATTTGCAATATTCCCGGTGTCAATGGAGGTACAGGAGAAGAGATCAGCAATATGACAGCAGGAGCAGTATCTCCCAATAAAGTGGTTACTGTGTTTTTGAAAAAATCAGATTGCGACAAAATCAGGCTTCAACTTAGTAAAGAAATTGAAGTGATCATGACTATCCAGGAGGCTGCTTCTACCGGCCCACGATACCTGGATGGTGCATTTGACAATGGCATCATTGCCCACGAATTTGCTCATGGTATTTCAACCCGTCTTACCGGTGGGCCAACCAATTCAGGATGCCTTAGCAATGAAGAACAGATGGGAGAGGGCTGGAGTGACTTCTTTTCACTGATTACAACTGTTGAGCCAGGAGATAAAGGTTCTGATGTAAGAGGTATTGGAACCTATGCACAAGGTGAACCTACCAGCGGTAAAGGCATCAGAAGATTCCCTTATTCAACTGACATGACCGTAAATCCACAAACTTTTGACGATATCAAAGGAAACAAAACCAACAATGTGGTAACACCCCACCCGGTAGGGGAGATTTGGACCGATTGTTTGTGGGATCTTTACTGGGCACTTGTAGATCGGTATGGATACGATGCCAATTGGAGAAACTTTGCATCCGGAAATGCAAGAACACTTACTTTGGTCATTCAAGCCATGAAGATACAAGGCTGTAATCCTGGCTTTATCAGGGGTCGAGATGCAATCCTGGCGGCAGACTCCCTGTTGTATGGTGGTGCCAATGGCTACCTGATCTGGGATGTTTTTGCAAGGAGAGGTTTAGGCTTCTACGCAAATGGAGGCAATCCAAATGACATAAATGATGGGGTAGAAAACTTTGATACCAATCCTTATGCAGTGGCATTATTGAAAATTAAAAAAGACAATCTGCCATTGGTAAAACCGGGAGAAGAGGTTACGGTGTCTATGTCCACCGTAAGCCATATACCTGCAACACAAAGTGGTGTAACCATTGTAGACAATTTGCCTCCTGACTTCACCTACATCGATGGATCAGCAAATGTACCGGCAACGGTTTCTGGTAGCGACATCAAACTTTCACTGGGTGAAGTAGCATTCAACCAAAGCAATACCATCAATTATAAAATGAGGGCAGGAGACAAAAAATCTCTTACCCTGGCCATTTACGGCTTTGAAGGTTTTGCAGATGACTGGGGTATTGATGGCAATGAAGGTACCAGTACTTTCTTCCAGACTGATGTAGCCTTCAAAAACGGAGAGACTTCTTTCTATATTTATGAAGAAGATACCGAAATCGACCAATTCCTCATTTCACCAGATCTGGATGTTGTAGGACAAAACCCTGCACTCAGATTCTGGCACAGATATGATACAGAGTCATCAGCAGATGGAGGCTTCCTTGAAATTTCAACCGATGGAGGTAATGTCTGGCAACTGGTAAAAGATGGATTTATCAAAAATGGATATAACAGCGATTTGTCATACAACACTTTTGCAATTCCATCCCTTAGAGGATTTTCGGGATCAACAGGCGGAGAATTTATTGATACCTACCTGGACCTCGCTCCGTGGAAGGGACAATCCATCAAAGTTAGATTCCGTTTTGGAACCAATGCAGGTGGTGTTTCAAGCGAAGTACTAAGGGGTTGGTTCATTGACGATGTTGAAGTGATGGATCTTCTGGTATATGAAACCATTGCCTGTGTAGCCAATAGCAACAATGAAAATGGTTCCTGCTCAGACCTGAAAAAAATTGTGATAGACAGCGATGGTATTGTAGCTTCAAAAGATGTGCAGAATGTACTGAATTATGCTGTTTACCCCAATCCTGCTCATGACTATGTAGTGGTAGAATTGGCAGCACAAAAAGCAGGTATTGCCAAAATTCAGGTATTGACCGCAGATGGAAAGATGGTTTACAACCAAACTACCAGAACCATCGAAGGTAGAAATGTACACAACATTCTGACCCATACCCTGAGACCAGGTGTTTATCTTGTTCAGGTGCAAACAGCAGAAGGAAGAGGTGTACAGCGAATAGTGATACAATAATCCCGATTAGCAAAAAACGATACAAAGGCAGGGCGACAATGTTTGTCCTGCCTTTGCTTTTGTAAATAATGCAGTTCAGCCTGGAACCATATCCATACATAGACTTTCATACACACAAGCGAGTGCATGCCGGTGACGACGATGTAGTGGAAATTATTTCCATGCACAGCGATGTCAAAAAAGAAGCAGCGTGGTATACCGTGGGCTTTCATCCCTGGTGGTCCCACACCCGGTTGTTAGAGCAGGATCTAGCCTGGTTGCATCACCAATTGGAAGATGAAAAAGCCTGCATTGGTGTGGGGGAATGCGGACTCGACGGACTAAAAGGAGCTGATGCCCAGATACAGGAGAAAAATTTTGAAATTCAATTGTCGATTGCAGAAAAATTCAATGCACCTGTGATCATTCATTGTGTAAGGAGGTATGACCGATTGCTGCAAATTCGCAAACATTGGAGAAGCCAGCAATGGGTGGTACATGGATATAGAAGAAATAAAATGCTTACCAAACAACTGCTGGATGAAGGAATTAAACTTTCGGTTAGTCCCTTCGATAGCATCAATCCATCATTTGCAGAAACCCTGTCCTACCTGCCTGACAATGATTATTTTCTGGAAACAGACAGCGACCATAGGGTTGACATCGTTGGCAGGTATCGATTGATGGCAGAATTGCGTAAAATCGATATTTTTGCACTTCGTAAACAGATGTACCAAAACTGTTGCAATTTTTTTCAATGGAAACAATGGCCCCAGCCTGGCTTGAGCGCACCTCATTATTAGTAGGGCAGGATAAGATGTTAGCCCTGGCCAAGAGCAGGGTATTATTGGTAGGTCTGGGGGGGGTAGGCTCTTTTGCCGGAGAATTTCTGGTGAGAGCCGGCATCGGTCACCTGACAATGGTAGATGGCGATATCGTAGACAAGACCAACATCAACCGCCAGCTGCAGGCCTTGCACAGCACCATCGGCATGGGCAAAGCCCAATTGCTTGAAGCCCGGTTTAAAGACATCCACCCACAAATAGATTTACTGGCCATCAATCATTTTATGACCCCCGATGATATGGAGGGCTTGATCAGATCAGGCAAATACGATTACATCCTGGATTGTATTGACTCATTTCAACCCAAGCTTACCTTGCTGGAGCTGGCTTATAAATCCGGCCTCCGTGTGATTAGTTCTATGGGTGCCGGTGGCAAGACCGACCCGGGACGGATGGGCATCAGCGACTTATTTGACACCAAAGATTGCCGATTCGCCCAAAAAGTAAGAAAACAAATGCGAAGAAGAGGCGTTGGTCGAGGTATTACAGCCATCTACTCAGACGAATTACAACCCAAAGAAGCATTGAAATACACAGATGGCACAAACTTCAAACGATCTTACTACGGAACCATCTCATTTATGCCCGCACTCTTTGGCTTGTGGGTAGCCTCCACCGTTATCCGTGAGCTTACCCAAATGCAAGATTATAAATCATTGAAAATCAAGAAAAAGTTCGCAAAATCTAAGAAATAAAATAGCCAAAACCTCTATTTTTTGAAATAATTTAGATTTTTCACCACAGGTTTTAAAAATATTTTATCTTTGCAAAACTTTTTAAAAGTGGGGTACCTTAGCTCAGTTGGTAGAGCATCGGACTGAAAATCCGTGTGTCCCCGGTTCAAGTCCGGGAGGTACCACAAAACCAAAGGAATGGTCATTGACTGTTCCTTTTTTTTTTTAACCGCTTACGGCTCACCGGCAACGGCTTACGGCTAACCGCTCACCTACAACGGCTTACGGCTTACCGACAAACTGCATCGGTTTACGGAAGACGGGTAAACGCCAAACGCCAAAAGTTTGGTTGCACTTAATAATTAATTGAAAAAAATAATTGTCAACCTATTTTAGGCACGCACAGAATCCCCCCCGTAATTTAAAATTCGTAATTCGTAATTGCCTCCCCCCCTTACTCCAAAATAAATCCCAACTGCGCCTCCCAGCTCAAATCCTTACTCACCCTCTCTTTAATTGCTGCAGGAGAAAACCTTTGTGGTTGGGCAACGAGCCCTTCATAAAAGCGCTCAATCTCCTTAAAGTCCACTGCTTTTTCACCCAGCGGCAGGCTCAGCACAAAATCTTTATCGTCAAATGATTTGTCGCTGCCGGCATAAACAAAGGGGATGCCCCTGGCACCATATTCCCGGTGCTTAAGAGCCGAACATTCGGTGAGGTTGATGCGGTCAACGGCAAGGGTACCAATGGCTATATCGGCCTGGTCAAAAAACTGATTGAGTTCACCTCCATAGGCGGAAGGGAAAAAGAAAATATTTTCTTTGACAGCCGGGTGTTCAGCCATTTCTCTGATTTTCGACAACTCAGCTCCTTCTCCAATGAGGGTTAGGTAGACCGTATATTTTGGCTGGCTGCCCATGTAGTGAATGAGTCCGCTGATGAGGCGGTCGATGCCGTGCCAGTGCCAGAAAGTACTCACCAGGATAAGTCTGATAACACCGGGCACTGAAACTGAATTTTTGAGTTTATAGGATTCAGGATCGATGGCATTTTTAATGGAAACAACAGGAATGCCCCAAATATTTTGCTCATTGCCTACCGTAATAATGCGGTGAACATATTTTTTTAAGTATTTGTGCCTGTAGGCTATAATCTGCGCTGCCAGCTTTTTATAACCTTTATATTCGTGGATGTAAGGGTAGGTGGCCAATTCCAAAAAAACCTTACAGTGCGCATTGACTTTTTTGATGTACTTTAACAAACCCAACAAGCCCAGTGAAGTAGGACTGTATCGGATGTAAATAACATCATATTTTGCCAGGTTGGGAAGATTTTTGAGTTGGGCAAAAAAGTCGAACAATTCAAAGCTCCGTCTGGCACTAGGTGAGTACAACGATTTGAGTACAAATAGTTTGCCATCAACCTGGATGCCCTTTGAGTGCAGGTTGACCATATCCACAGCAGCACCCAGTCGTTCCAATGAACGGGCCTGCTCCAACATCTTTCGAAGAATGCCTTTGGTCGACTCTTCGTCGGAATATATTTTATAAACAATCAGGACTTTTTTCATAAACCCTTTAAAATTGTCACAAATATATTAGAAATTTTCCTAATACAAACGCCGGGCATCGCATAAATTGTTTTACAATTTCTGCCATTCATTTGCTAATTTTACCACAACATGATTTTGTGCTTTTACGTTTAAAGCTCATTACCAATCAAGACATGAAAAATCTGGGCTTTTGCATATTACCGGCTTTGCTGATTTTGATCTGTTCGTGCAACAGACCTGAAAAGACTTTTTATGATACAGGTGAACTCAAAGAAGAGATTCACAAAGACAAGGATGGCAAAAAACATGGTCTTTACCGTCGATTTCATATGGAAGGTACCGTAGCCGAGGAACTAAACTATGAGCATGATGTGCCTTCCGGTGTACGTAAATTGTTTTTTGTGAATGGCGGCCTGGAATCAGAGAGTGAATACAAGGACGGCAAACTCAATGGCTTTCATCGGGTGTATTATCCATCGGGCAAACTGATGATTGATGCTACACACAAAAACAACGCTTTGAATGGCACTTTCAAAAAATTTAGTGAGGCTGGCGCCCTGCAGGAAGTGGTGACATTTGTTGACGGTGAAGAAAATGGTCCTTTTGAAGAATATTACACCAACGGTAAGATCAAATGGAAAGGAAGTTACCGCAACGGCGATCACGAATATGGTTTACTGGAAAAATACGACAGCACCGGAGTGTTGGTGAAAAAGATGGAATGTGATTCCCTCTTCATTTGCAGAACGGTTTGGAAAAAGGAAGGTTATGAAGACAAAGAATAGTTATCTACAAACGACGGTTTTATTTTTTAACTTGTTGTTGGCAGTCATTTCAACCATGGCGCAAACAGGCAGGAAATATACCTACGAATTCCTGGCCCTTCCTCCTTCTGCCCGAATAACCGGACTGGGAGGGATAGCACCTTCGTTGAAAGACGATGATATCAATCTAAGTGTATACAATCCCTCAAACCTCAATGCCTCCCACCACAACAGCTTATCCTTTAATCACCACTTTCATTTTGCCGGTATTTCCAATGGCAGTGCGGCTTACGGCAGGCACATAGCACCATGGGGACTTACAGCCCAGATTTCGGTGGGGTATATAAGTTATGGTGAATTTAAGTTAACCAACGAGAGCGATGTTAACCTTGGCACTTTTACAGCTTCAGAGCAATACCTGGGCATAGGGGTAGCAAAAAAATTGAATGAGAGAATAAGTGCCGGTTTGCAGGTGAAAACAGTATTTTCACATTTTGAGACCTATCAAAGCACAGGTCTGGCAGGCGATTTGGCTCTGCAATACGAAAATCCCGATAAAAAACTGGCAGTTTCATTTTTGGTCCGCAACCTTGGAGGCGAATTGTCAACCTACAGGGCCACTGCACTTAGCGCTCCACTCGACATCCAAATTGCATTGAGCAAAAGGTTGAGCCATCTTCCACTGCGTTTTTCCATCATAGCCCACCAGCTCCAACAATGGGATGTGCGGTACGATGATCCCAACACACAGCAGGAAACCGATCTTTTTGGTGAAGTCAAAAAACAAAGCGCCTTTGCAGCAGGGGCAGATAATTTTTTCCGCCATTTTATTTTCAACATGGAATTGATGTTAGGCAAAAAAGAAGGTTTTAAACTTCGTGCCGCCTACAACCACCAAAGGAGACAAGAACTTAATCTTTCAACTTTCAGGAGTATGGCGGGTTTTAGCCTTGGCTTTGGCATCAAAATCAGACAGATAGGCATCGACTATGGCCTTGGCTATTACCATCTGGCAGGAGCCACCAACCACCTGAGCATCGTAACCAATCTGGATCGATTTAAAAGCAAGGCAGGATCGTGAACAAATCACCGGTAGATAGACTGCATACCGATTGCTTTCCCACCGGCAAAAAAATATTGTACTGTGTACTCAACTGGGGCCTTGGGCACGCCACAAGAAGTATACCCATCATTGAAGCGCTGATACAGCGCAGCAACCAGATTACAATAGCATCTGACGGATTGCCTCTTGATTTGTTGCGACAACATTTTCCTGATTTGAATTTTGAAGTGCTGCCCTCATACAAAATTACCTACCCCAGGCCAGATATCCTGCAAAACATGTTACTCCAGGCCTTTCAGATTCGTTATGCGATGCGAAAGGAACATAAAACCGTGACACAGTTAAATGATATACACAAATACGATTGGGTGATTTCCGACAATCGCCCCGGCTGTTTTGATGCACGTAGTATGTGTGTTTACATAACGCATCAAACAGAGCCCTTTCACAAGTGGTCATGGGTAAGACAAATTTTTAAACGGGTCAGTCGTTTTTATTTCAGGCCGTTTCAACAAATATGGATTCCTGACGAAAACAACCAGCAATATTCAGGTATCTTATCCAATAGATCTTTTGATACGCCTCCCGTTCATTTTATTGGATTGTGCAGCAGTACACATGATACCTTAGCGCAAAGAGACTCATCAATAGCCATCATCCTATCGGGCCCGGAACCCCAGCGCAGCCTTCTGGAAAACAAACTTTGGGCCATTGCCATTGCAATGAAAGACCGACAATTTATTTGGGTCAGAGGCAGCCAGAAAGGAAGAGCCATGAAGGAAACCCCGCCAAATATTAAAGTCACAGACGTTGCGAGTTCAGCAGAAATCAACCAATTGTTGAATACCTGTGAAATGGTAATTTGCAGGAGTGGTTATTCCAGCGTCATGGACCTGGCGGCAAGTGATTGCAAGGCCTTATTGATACCTACTCCAGGCCAGAGTGAACAGGAGTACCTTGCCGAATATCACACCAGTCGCTGGCCATGGGTAAACCAGGATACACTTTCAGAAAGAGACATCAGGACCGCTCTCACGGATCAGAAGTCCTGATTTTTTATATCTTTGCGGCGGATACCGTTTATTGCACAAGCGTTTAAAATCCAAATAACATGTCAAAAAGATTACACAATCGCGTCAATCGCGAGGTGCTGTTGCAGCGTCTGCAACAAGACACCACACCCAGAACCACCATTTCATTTTATAAGTATGCACACATAGGCAATCCCGCATTGTTTAGGGATCATTTTTATTTGCTGCTCGAACCTCTGGGAGTCCTTGGCCGAATATATGTAGCCAAAGAAGGAGTCAACGCACAGGTATCCGCACCCACGGCCCGGCTTGAAGATTTCAGGAAAGCACTGGATGAGATTGTATTTTTAGAGGGATGTCGCCTCAACTTTGCCATTGAAGACGACGGCAAATCCTTTTTTAAACTCGCCATCAAAGTGCGAGATAAAATCGTTGCCGATGGCCTTGATGACAGCAGTTTTGACGTTACCCAATGTGGAAAACATGTCTCTGCGGCTGAGTTCAACCAACTGGCAGATGATGCCAATACCATAGTAGTAGATATGAGAAATCACTACGAAAGTGAAGTTGGTCATTTTGTCAATGCCATAACACCCGATGTAGAAACCTTCAGAGAAGAATTGCCCCTCGTGGAAAATTTGCTAAAAGGGCAGGAAGATAAAAATCTGCTGATGTATTGCACGGGAGGCATCAGATGTGAGAAAGCCAGTGCCTACTTTAAGCACAAAGGATTTAAAAATGTATTCCAACTCAACGGTGGTATTATTGAATATGCCCGTCAGGTAAAGGCACAGGGTCTGGAGAATAAATTTTTGGGTAAAAACTTTGTCTTCGATGAAAGGTTGGGTGAGCGGATAGGAGAGGAGATTATCTCTTCCTGTCACCAATGCGGTCAGCCATGTGATGACCATACCAATTGTGCCAACGAGTCTTGTCATATATTGTTTATTCAATGTGCCCACTGTGCTGAGAAGTACCATGGTTGTTGTTCAGATAAATGCAGTTCTTTTTTGGCATTGCCCTCAGATCAGCGCGCTGCGCTTGCTGGTAAAATGGAATTCAATGGCACTAAATTTGGAAAAGGCAGGTATAAGGTACACAGGCAAAATGAGGCTTTGGATATAGAGTAAGAGCTGTTTTAATGGAGCTGAGGTCAATTATGAATGGTCAATTACGAATGGTTGATAAGGAACAGTTGATTACGCTTAAATTACGATTTTCAGGTTAAACAAAGGAGTTTTAGAATTTAAACTTGTTATATTCAAAATGACAAAATAAAATGTCGTTTAAATATAAAATATTAGAATATTATAGAGTAAATAAAGCCTTGGAAATTAAAAAAAAGGCGGAAAAAGGTAAACAATTAAAAAAAAATGAAAATTATATATATTTGCAAAGAATTATGAAGCTATTTCGTGAACATATCGTTTTTCGCTATGTGTGGATAATGCTTGCATTTCACATCTTCAATTTTAGTGTGGATATGCCTGACCCACAACCAGAAAGTGTTCCTGAGGATTTAACCTATAATGATATAGAAAGTGTTGTTGAAATCATTCTTGAGCAAGTACTGGATATTAAAAATGCAATTGAAGAAAAAGACGATGTCGATCTTGATTTTGACAAAATAATAAGTTTAAAAAAAGTTATAGATTTTTTTTACCATATCCCTACAATAAAAAAAGGTTATTATTATAAATCAATATTTGTTTGTAGTAACACATTTTACGAAGAAACGTATTCAAAGCAGTTTCATCCTGAACTGACGCCACCTCCGCCCAAAGTTTAAATTCTTCTTCTTTCGTAAGAAAGCTTTACAGTCTTGAGCCGTGAAGGACAAGACATTTGTATTTTATTGTTTACAAATTAATTTTCTCATATCAATGAAGAAGAATCTATTGATTTTGGGCATGTGTGTAATTGTATTAATTTCATCGTGTTCAACAACGAGTCAAAATGAACAACCAGAAACATATAAGGTAACGACTCCAATTATTGCCGACACATCAATTACCACAGAATATGTTGCTGAAATAAATGCTCTGCAAAATGTTGAAATTAGAAGTCGCTTATCGGGGTTTATAGAAGCGATTATGGTGGATGAAGGACAAACCGTGAGGCGGGGGCAAACTTTATTTTCAATAAGTAGTAAAACTTTGCAGCAAGAATTGGGCAAAGCCAAAGCAGCATTGAAAAGTGCAAAGGCAGATGTAAAATCAGCAGAAATTGAATTGGAAAATTCTAAGAAATTGCTTGATAAAAACATAATAGGTAAACCTGAATATGATTTGGCGGAAACAAAAGTCGAAGCATTGCGGGCAAAAGTCGAAGAGGCTGAAAGCGATAAGGCACAAGCCGAAATCAATCTTTCTTTTGCTCAGATTAAAGCTCCATTTGATGGTATCATTAACCGCATACCTAATAAAATAGGTAGTCTGGTAGAAGAGGGAACATTACTAACTTCAATTTCAAATAATAAAGAAGTATATGTGTATTTTAATGTTTCAGAAAAGGAATACCTGGAATATACGGCTTCTCAAAGTGAAGGAAAGTCAAACACGGTTTCTTTAATATTAGCCAACGGAGCTAATTATAAATACAAAGGAAAAATAGAAACCACAGAAAGTGAATTTAACAAAAGCACTGGAAATATAGCATTTAGAGCCAGGTTTCCCAATCCCGAAAATCTTTTGAAACATGGGTCAAGCGGGAAGGTGCAAATGAAGAAAATGCTTCATAATGTTGTGTTAATACCACAGAAGTCAACATTTGAGATACAAGAGAACATATACGTTTATAAAGTAAAATCAGATAGCAGTGTAGAACAGCAGAAAGTAATTCCTATTGCGCGATTACCGCATTTGTATATAATTGAACCCACCCTTTCTACCAGTGACCTTATCATTTATGAGGGAATACAGAAAGTGAAAGATGGAGACATCATTAAATCAGATGTTGTATCATTTTCAAAGATTGTTAAACCATTAATTCAGCGAAAATGATAGCACAAATTATTCATCGGCCAATTCTTGCGATAGTAATATCGCTTATCATTCTTTTTCTTGGAATTTTATCATTGCTTCAATTGCCCATGACACTTTTTCCAAGAGTAGCTCCACCAGAGGTTAATGTTACAGTTGAATATTCTGGTGCAAATGCAGAAACAGTTACAAAGGCAGCGATAGTTCCATTGGAGCGTGCTATCAATGGGGTTCCAGGAATGAAATACATGAGCAGTGATGCCGGAAACGATGGTGTAGGAGTTGTACAGGTCATTTTTGAAATTGGCACTGATCCGGACATTGCTGCTGTAAACATCCAAAACCGAGTTGCAGAAGTAATTCCCAAACTACCTCCTGACATTGTTAAGAATGGGGTAAAAATTGGTAAGGAAGAGAATGCCATGTTGATGTATCTGAATCTATTTTCGAACGATACTACACTTGATGAGAAGTTTTTATACAATTTTGCTGACATAAACCTTCTGTCCCAATTAAAAAGAATTAAAGGCGTGGGCTACGCTGATATAGTAGGGGCAAAGGAATACGCAATGCGAATTTGGCTTAAGCCCGACAAAATGTTAACCTACAATGTTTCAACTGACGATGTGCTGAATGCTTTGGAAGAGCAAAACGTTGAAGCTGCTCCGGGAAAAGTGGGAGAGAGCAGCGACAAAAAGCCCCAGTCACTGCAATACACTATTAAATACACGGGTAAGTTTACAAGGAAGGAAGAATATGAAAACATCCCCATTAAACCTCATGCCGATGGTAAAATGCTTAAGATAAGGGATGTTGCGGAAGTGGAGTTTGGGACTTCTTATTTTGATGTAGAGGCGAAGTTTAATGGTAAACCCTGTGCTGCCATAATGCTCAAACAACTGCCCGGGTCTAATGCACGTGAGGTAATTAACGACGTTAAAAGCAAAGTTGCACAACTTAAGCAGACTATGTTTTTGAAGGGTATGGATTATGAAGTAAGTTATGATATTTCCCGTTTTATGGATGCATCCGTTCATGAAGTTATAAAAACATTTATCGAAGCATTGTTGCTGGTAGCCTTTGTTGTTTTTATTTTCCTTCAAGATTGGCGATCTACTTTAATTCCAGCATTGGCGGTTCCTATATCGTTAGTTGGCACATTCTTTTTTATGCAATTTCTTGGATTTTCTCTTAACCTGATTACCCTGTTTGCATTGGTGCTGGCCATTGGTATTGTAGTTGACAATGCGATTGTGGTAGTAGAAGCAGTTCACGCAAAGATGGAAAATTCGGCAACCAATTCGGTAGAAGCCACAGAATTGGCGATGAAAGATATTAGCGGCGCTATTATAGCAATTACATTAGTGATGAGTGCAGTGTTTATTCCTGTTGCCTTTATGGGTGGACCTTCCGGTATTTTTTACAGGCAATTTTCTCTGACAATGGCAATTGCCATTGTGCTCTCAGGTGTTGTGGCACTTACATTGACTCCAGCATTGTGTGCTTTGTTATTAAAAAATCACTATGGAGAAGAGAAGACAACCATGCTGGCTAAATTTTTCAATAGCTTCAACACTTGGTATTCGGGGCTGGAAGAGAAATACAAAAATCTACTGTCAAAAATAGTCACCCGAAGGATTGTTACATTTGGCGTATTGCTTGCCTTTTGTATTGGTACAGGGTTATTGAATAAAGTTTTACCAACAGGTTTTATTCCTAATGAGGATCAAGGGACATTTTATGCTAGTGTCACAACCCCCTCCGGTGCCACAATGGAAAGAACAAAAGAAGTTGTCAATGCCCTTCAAAGCGAGGCGCAGAAACTGGAGGGCGTGGAAAGTGTATCAACACTTGCCGGAACGAACATCCTTTCAGACGGAACAGGAGCCACTTACGGAACTGCATTGATTAATCTAAAGCCCTGGGAAGACCGTAAGGTTTCTGTCGATGATGTAATAGCTACATTGGAGGCTAAAACAAAAAACATTAAGGATGCACAAATTGAATTCTTTCCTCCACCTGCAGTACCAGGATATGGAAATGCAAGCGGTTTTGAATTGCGTCTGCTTGATCAAACAGGCAGCAGTGATTTCAAAAAAATGGAAGAAGTCGTTAAACAATTTGTTGTTGACTTGAGGAACCGTCCTGAAATTGCAAGTGCCTTCACAATATTTGATGCTAGTTTTCCACAATATACCCTGCACATTGATATAGACAAAGCAGCACAGAAGGGGGTTTCTATAAGCAATGCTATGAGTTCATTGCAAACGCTTTTGGGAAGTGAGTATGCAACTAATTTTATTCGCTTTGGACAGATGTATAAAGTCATGGTACAGGCATCACCTGATTATCGAGCCTTGCCTGATGATATTTTGAAACTTTATGTAAAAAATGACAGGGATGAAATGGTTCCGGTATCTGCTTTTATGTCAATGAAAAAAACTTATGGTGTTGACCAGATGACAAGGTATAATATGTACCCTTCGGCTGAAATAAATGGTGAAGGAAAACCGGGAATAAGCAGTGGGACCGTATTGAAAGCCGTGCAGGAAACAGCCAGAGAAAAACTACCCAAAGGATTTGACATTGACTGGGCTGGAATATCACGCGACGAAGCAAATGCAGGTAATGAAAGCATCTACATTTTTCTCATATGTCTATTGTTTATTTATTTGGTATTATCAGGGCAATATGAAAGCTTCCTCCTCCCTTTGCCAGTTCTTCTATCTTTACCAACAGGAATATTTGGCGCATTCTTTTTACTTTCTATACTGGGACTTGAAAACAATATATATGCTCAAATAGCAATGCTTATGCTCATTGGACTATTGGGAAAAAATGCCATATTGATTGTTGAGTTTGCGGCACAAAAACACAGCCAGGGCATGACTGCATTGGAAGCAGCCATTGATGGTGCCAAATTAAGGTTGCGTCCGATCTTAATGACATCTTTTGCATTTATAGCCGGTTTATTGCCTTTGGTTATTGCAAGCGGAGCAGGTGCTGTAGGAAACAGAACAATTGGTACAGCAGCTTTGGGGGGGATGTTGTTTGGGACAATATTTGGTGTGATCATTGTTCCTGGTTTATATGTTGCTTTTGCCACATTATCTGAAAAGTACAGCAATAATAGAAAAAATGAAAATCCAGTAACAGAAATACTCTAGTCATGAGAAGTGAAAAAATCAATTATATATATTTTATAATGGCATTGATGATGATTTGTGGATGCAAAACTATCAATTCCAACCTTTCTATAGCAGAATTAAAACTACCTTCAAGTTTTAATTCATCCAAGGACACAGCCAACATTGCAAAAATTAATTGGAGAAATTATTTTAAAGATGAGTTGTTGCTGAATTTAATAGATACAGCTCTAAGTAAAAACTATGATGTACAAATAGCGTTGCAGAAAATATACATTGCACGATCTGGTGTTCGATTTGCAAAGTCTGAAATGTTGCCAAAAGTGGATGGAGGGATTTATGCCGGATTAACTCGATACGGAAAATTTACCGAAAGTGGCCAGGGCAATGCAACAACTCCTTATCCTGATGACCCCGACAAAGTCATTCCCAACCCCGTCCAGGATTATTATTTAGGATTGACAACAACATGGGAAGTTGATATTTGGGGCAGGTTGAAAAATCAGCATAAGTCCGCCATGGCAAATTACCTTGCAAGTATTGAATGTAAAAATTTTGTAGTATCCAATTTAGTTGCCGAAATCGCTATTTCCTACTATGAATTGATTGGATTGGATAACGAGTTGGATATTATTCGACAAACCATTCAAAGGCAAAATGACGCCTTAAATGTAGCGAAAATTCAGAAAGAAGCTGGAAGAGCGAATGATTTGGCTATTCAGCAGTTTCAATCACAACTGTTAAATTCAAAAGCAGAAGAGCGGGAAATAATGCAACAAATCAACGAAATGGAAAACAAAATTAATTTTTTTCTGAGTCGATTTCCGCAAACCATAGAGAGGAAAAAGGACAGGTTGTATCAGGAAATGCCTACACAAATATCTATGGGCATACCTTCACAACTGCTTTCTTATCGTCCTGATATACGAGAAGCGGAATTGCAAGTGCAAGCAACCAGGTTTGATTTGAATGCGGCAAAGGCTGCGTTTTTTCCAAACTTCAATATAGGAGCAACGTTGGGGTTCCAGTCTTTCAATCCAAAGTTTTTACTCTCTACACCTGCCTCAATCGGTTTTTCTGCTCTGGGTGGAATGATAGCACCACTTATTAATAAAAATGCAATCAAAGCAAATTTCAATTATGCTCAAGCAAGTCAATTAACCGCAATGTATAACTATCAAAAAGTGATATTGAATGGATACGTTGAGGTGTCAAACGAACTTAACAGTATTGATAATTTAAGAGAAATAAACGCTTACAAAAATGAGCAAAAGGACATTCTCATGCAATCAGTAGAAACGGCTAATGAACTATACAAAACAGGCAAAGCTAATTACATTGAAGTCTTGTTGGCACAGCAAAACTCCTTGCAAACACAATTAGAATTGATTGGTATAAGCAAACGCCTGCGCATTGCAACTGTGAATTTATATAAAGCTCTAGGTGGAGGTTGGGATTAACATTATTTTTAGTAAAAGAACAAACTTTTGGCAACTTAACTATTAACCTATTAAATAAGGATTTATACCAGTTCGTAATTAAAAAATTCGTAATTCGTATTCAAATCCCACCTTACCCGATTTTGAAATCAAATAAAATAAACAAGTGTAAAATCATTGACCAATAGAACTATAGATATTACAATAAATTATAGGGAAAAAATAAAAGGTCGAAAAAGGGGTTAATTGCTGTGAGCTTGTTATTTTCGGAAATCAGAAAACTTATAGAACCATGTTTGGAGGAAAAAAATCAGATAACAGTGCCGGTGGAGGCAATCCGGTGGTTTCGGCCATTTCCAACAACCTGATCACATCGGGAACCAAGATAGAAGGCAATGTGACCGCAAATTCCGACATGAGGATCGATGGAGAATTGTACGGCAATCTTATTTGCCTGGGAAAGATAGTTATTGGAGCTGAAGGAAAAATTGTAGGTGACATCGAATGCCAGAATGCAGTAATCGAAGGGGTTTTTCAAGGCAAACTCAAATGTGGCGAATTGCTGAACATCAGGGAAACGGCTCAAATCAATGGAGAGATTTCTACAGATAAACTAATGGTTCAATCAGGTGCTATCTTCAATGTGGTCTGTAACATGGGCAGCCTTATGAAAGCGGGTCAGGGCATTGGCAAGGCATCTTAATTCAACTTTTGGATGAAGCAGGCCCAAAAAACAACCAGGGGCGGAGAATACTTAAGGTATTCAGGTCTGGGACTTCAGATGGCGGTATTGATAGGCTTGGCCTATTGGTTGGGACACAAAGCCGATGAAGCCTGGTTGGGTGGTAAGCCTGTTTTTGCGGCTACCTTCATTTTATTGGTTTTTGGTGTCAGTATCTATAAGTTATACAAAGAATTATTTCCCAAATGAAACCGGCTTTATTTTATACAAGCCTGACTATATTGCTTGTCATGCAGGGTTTGGGGCTTTGGTGGTGGTACCATGTCTCACCCAATAATGTAGGCAGGGAATTAGCAATGGTAGGGATGGGGGCTTTTGTTATATTAAACATTGCTTTTTATTACCTCGCATCTTTTCTTTCTTATAAATCTATGGACCAGGCATATCTCATGATGACGTGGCTCAATTTTTCCTTAAAGATGATTTTTGCTCTGGGTTTGCCGGCTATCTATTACTTCAAAGACCACATCGGCGGGGCTGCTTTTATTGTTCCCTTTCTGCTAATTTACATCAGCTTTACCGTATTCGAAACCTGGGTATTGCACCGCATGGCCATAATGAGAAAGGTATAAAAAAAAGGCGAACCCCGATAATGGGATCCGCCTTTTTATTTGCGTTTTGGGAGCGAATTATTTTTTTGCTGGAAGAGCAGCTTTCAAAGCAGCCAATGCAGAAGCAGAACCTTCTGATACTTTGGCAAGACTTTCTTTCCAGGTAGCCAATTGAGATTCGTTGCTGGTAATGAAGTTGGTCAATTCTGCAATTTTTGCAGTAACGTCACCTTCCAATTTGCCTGCAGCCAAACCATCTTTCAATGCAGTAACTTCTCCTGCTTTTGCTTCCCATGCAGTTTTTGCTTCAGCCAATTTGCCGGCAATCTCTGTAAGACCAGCTCCTGAAGTTTTGTAAGCTTCAACCGCCATCTTCACTTTGTCAAGATCAGCACCTTTCAATTTAGACATGAAAGTTGAATCAACACCCAGGCTGTCGAAATTGGCAGTAAATGCTGCATTGCTTGCATCAACCATGGTTGAAAATTCAGTTACAGCTGCTGTAGTAGTTTCCCACTTGGTACCCAATTCTTCGATACCTGCTTTGTATTGCTCAATATTTTTGCAAGAAAAAACAGAAACAGCAATCAAAGACAAAAAGAACAATTTTTTCATTGTAGATAATTTTAACTTGTTTAGGCTGCAAATGTATGTGGACTTAACCTTCTGCGCAATAGGTGAAACCAAATATTATTTCAAATCTTTGGTGAAATATATGTTAATAAAGTTCTAATGAGAAGATATTGATATAAAAACGAAATTTTATATTGAACTAGGTGGCAAGGTTCAAAAAAATTTGCTCTTATCCCCAAGTGGGCAAAATTATTGCAGAATATTATTTTGGATTATAAATTACTTTTTTTGAGCATGGATTTTTTTGACACGATCCAGTTCACGTTTCATGTCTTTTTCCTTGAGGTCTTCACGTTTGTCGTACATCTTTTTACCCTGGGCAACAATGATTTGTACCTTTACAAAATCACGATCGCTGAAATACATCTTATAGGGAATCAGGGTCATACTTTTTTCGTCCAGCTTTCTCCTTATTTTTTTTAATTCTGCCTTTTTTAGTAAAAGGATTCGATCACGCCTGGTTTCGTGGTTGTAAATGGTGCCTTGATCGTATTCGGCAATGTACATATTTTTAACCCAAAGATGGTCGCCCAAAAACACACAGTAGGCATCAGTAAGATTGGCATTGCCAGCGCGAATGGCCTTGACTTCGGTACCTGTAAGTACTATACCCGCCTCAAATTCCTGGACAAAGTGGTATTCAAACTTTGCACGTCTATTTATGATTTCGCGATTGGTTATGGCCATGGGTAATAAATGTGATTATTTAAAGGGCAGCCATTTCTGATCACTTTTCCCACTTTCAATGACAGCATAGATAAATTGCATACCTCTGAGTCCGTCTTCAACCGAAGGGTAGTCGTGATAGATAGGATCGATTTCTCTGCCTTCTATTTGTGCAGCAATGCACATGGCTACATTTCTGTAAATATTGGCAAATGCTTCCAGGTAACCTTCAGGGTGTCCTGCCGGAATCCTGGTGTGTGCCTGTGCGGCCGTGCATACACCCACTCCCCCTGTGCGAAAGACCTTGATGGGCTGATCAATGTACCTTACCGTAAGGGTATTGGGCTCCATCTGTCTCCACTCAAAGCCGCCACGGTCTCCATAGACACGGATTGCCAAATTGTTTTCCTCACCAGCACAAATCTGACTGGCATGAAGGATGCCTCTGGCACCATTTTCGAATCTTAGTAATACACTTCCATCGTCGTCCAGTTTTCTGCCCTCTACCAATGTTGAAATGTCTGCACAAAGTGATGAAATCTTCAGGCCTGTGATGTATTCTGCCAGGTTTTCGGCATGTGTGCCGATATCGCCCATAGCGCCTGCAATACCTGACTTGCTCGGATCAGTACGCCAGGCTGCTTGTTTTTGTTCGGAGGCTTCCAACAGTGTTGACAACCACCCCTGAGGATATTCAACTACTACTTTTCTAATCTCACCAATGTCTCCACATTTTACCAAATGACGTGCCTGCTTGACCATGGGATAACCTGTGTAGTTGTGGGTCAGCGCAAAGATAAGTCCACTCTTTTTGACCTCTTCCTGTAAGGCAAAAGCCTGTTCCAGATCAAAGGTCATAGGTTTGTCGCAAATGACATTAAAACCTGCCCTTAACGCTTGTACAGCCGGGGCAAAATGCATGTGATTTGGCGTTACGATCGATACCAGATTCATTCGTTTGTCAGCTGGAAGAGCCAACTCTGATTGTATCATTTCTTCAAAACTGCCATACACCCGGGAAGGATCCAGTCCCAATTCCTCACCACTTCTGCGCGACCGATCGGCATCAGAACTAAAAGCGCCACAAACCAGTTCAATCATACCATCCAAACCGGCGGCCATCCGGTGCACGTTCCCGATAAAGGCACCAATTCCGCCTCCTACCATTCCCATTCTGACCTTTCTTGTCATGCCATTCTTTTTTTATTGTGCACTGTGAAATTGTCTCAAAAACCTTACATCATTTTCAAAATACATGCGGATATCGCTGACCCTGTACAAAAGCATGGCTTGTCGCTCTATGCCCATACCAAAGGCATAACCCGAATATTTGTCAGGGTCGATACCACAATTGCTTAACACCTGAGGATCTACCATTCCACAGCCCAGAATTTCCAGCCAACCGGTACCTTTGGTAATGCGGTGATCTACTTCATCTTTTAGTCCCCAGTACACATCCATCTCAGCACTGGGTTCGGTGAATGGAAAATAACTGGGTCTCAGCCTGATTTCTGTCTGGATGCCGTACATTTCCCTTGCAAAATAAAGCAGGGTTTGTTTCATATCAGCGAATGAAACTTTTTCGTCGATGTAAAGCCCTTCCACCTGGTGAAATTGACAATGTGATCGGGCCGAAATGGTTTCGTTGCGATATACTCTTCCCGGAGCAATGATGCGAATGGGCGGTTGGGTGCTGGTCATTACCCTTGCCTGTACAGAAGATGTGTGGGTTCGCAACAAACGAGTCACTGAATCTTTTAAGTAAAAAGTATCCTGCATATCCCTGGCAGGATGGTCGTCTGGTGTGTTCATGGCACTGAAATTGTGCCAATCATCTTCAATTTCGCGCTCCTCGGCAACGGTGAAGCCAATGCGTTCAAAAATGGAAACAATTTTGTTGAGCACCAGAGAGATGGGGTGTCTCGATCCCTGCCATTGCGTATTATCAGGTAAAAACAGATCTATATCGGCAGCAGCCTTTGACGCTTTACCGGCTTCAATCTGGTCTTTGTGTGATTGGTATTTTTCCTCAGCAGCCGTTTTGACAGCATTCATTACCTGACCAAATTCCTTTTTGCGTTCGTTGGCTACATTTTTAATTTCTGCAAAAAGGTCTTTGAGAATGTTCTTGGTTCCTAAAAATCTGATTCTGAATGATTCCAGTGAACTTTCATCCTGAATAAGGGTGTCGTTTATTTCTTTCCCCAGTGCATCCAGGGTGTCGAATACATCGTTTTGCATGATATGTTATGGGTAATGTGTGTACAAAATTACGAAAAATCTGCCAATTGGCTTTGATAAATTGGCATCGGTCGCAAAAGACCACGATCATTCAAAAGGGAGATTTAGGTCAGTCTTCACCTAAAATGGGTTGGTTAATTTTGAAATATCTTTTTCGACAAAAAACCATTTTATGTCAACAAAAACCACGTTATATCTTTCAGACCTGCATTTTGAACACCAGCAATGGCTCAAAGAGCTGGAATTCTGGGAAGACGAAATTGATTTGTACAACCGGAGGTTGGGAGAAATCATTGGCAGGTATACCGATCCATCTATTAAGGCCGAGATGGAGCATTTTCAAAATCAGTTCATCCGCCACGATGAGGTGATCGACATCCTGAAACACGATGTTCGAAAGCACGAATCTCAACTCGTGAAGTACGCTCAGGATCATCCGGTGGCCATAGATCATGTTCATTTTAATGACCATACTGAGTTGCGCGACCGCATGGAAACGCAGCGTAAGATTTATGCAGACCTGAAAGCAGAGTTTTACACCTTCCTATCAAGGAATATGTAGGAAACACAGGCTGAAGTATTACCACATTTTGTTTTATAGTTGTTAGGTTTGATCGCAATGGTGATCAAACCTTTTTTGTTTTTATACATTCAAAAAACCTAAAAATTGATTTCTAAACAGAAAATAACTATCCACGAAATTGTTTGGATTTTACTGGAGTTTTGGTAATAAAAAATTTCATTTTTCCAACGACGGTCAAATTAGCTAAGAATTGATTCTATTTAATTTTCAAATTGCTGAGAGGATATTGATTTTGCCAATAAATGGACATATTTCTTCTGTTTATGTCTGGAACCATCTGAAAAATGGCATAAAATGTTAAATTTGGACACATTTTAAATCATTTCTGCCAAAAGCATTACATGGTTTCATAGTTTATATCAATTAAAACCAACTGATGAACATCAATTTCAAGCTCCATTCATTGAAAACCAATGGATTAACGAATATCGTTTTATTTGCACTTCTTTTTTCTTTCTATACTGGTAATGCACAGACTCAATTCTGGAGCGATAATTTTGAAGGATCTCCGTCAAGTGGCATAAGAATTCCTGAAGAAAATGGTGGCGTTGGAGGGCCTCCCATGACTTCATATTTCAGATTAACCGATGGCTCAACTGTGGCGCAAGTAGTGCCTTTTACAGGTAAAGAAGGAACAAATTATTGGGCGGGAGAAGACCACAATGCAAACGGTACAGGATTTACAGTGAGTGGAGCAGAAGGAGCAGCTACAAATAGCCCAAACAATGAACTCCAAATTCTTTGGTTGGGCATCAATATTGCCGGTAAAACAGGATTGAGTTTTAGAGGCCTATTAGCTGCAAATAGCACAAATGAGCCATGGGATAACACACAAGCTTGTATAAGTGGTGTAGGAACAACCAATACTGATTATATTATTGTACAGTATAGTATTGATGGAGGCCCTTTTATTAACTTAGTTCGCTTTTTTAATAGAGGTAGTGCTTCCGGTACCAGTGATAAATATTTGTATGAAGATACCAATAACGATGGTTGTGGAGATGTAGGAGGTTTACAGCTTACAAATGCTTTTAAAGAAATTACAAAAACAATTATAGGTACAGGCTCAACAATGAGTTTAAAAATTCTAGTATTCTCTGAAGGAAATAATGAAGAATGGGCCATTGATAATTTTAGACTATTTGAAACCACTTCAATTCCGGTAGTATTAAATTGCCCAACGAATACAACAGTAGCATCGTGCCAATCCCAAGCCGCAGTTAACGCCGCATTTACCACATGGTTAGCAACGGCCAGTGCATCAGGGGGCTGCAGTGGGGTACTCACTAACAACAATGTTGGCGCTCCAGCGGCGTGTGGTGGAAGCACTACTGTTACCTTTACTTATACAAGCACCTGTGCTCCTTTGGTAACCACTTGCCAGGCTACCTTTACTGTTGTCGCGTCACCGCCTGTAATTCTCACCTGCCCCACCAACACAACTGTAGCTTCTTGTCAATCCCAGACTGCTGTTAATGCTGCTTTTACAGCCTGGCTGGCAACGGGTACAGCATCTGGAGGGTGCAACGGAGTGCTCACAAATAACAATTCAGGAGCCCCGGATGCTTGTGGAGGTTCCACAACGGTGACATTTACCTACACCAGTTCCTGTTCACCTTTGATCACCACTTGTCAGGCTACCTTCACGGTTTCGGCCACCTCAACCCCAACCCCAACATTCACAAACTGCAACAATACCGTAAGTCTTGGTTGCAATCCCGCCAGTTTACCTTCTTGTACAGGTATATCAAGTGGCGGATTTGGAGGTGCCGTGACGGCATCCAATAGTTGTGGTTCTGTTCCGGTGTCCTGTTCAGCGGGCACAATCATGGTCAATGGATGTAATCGCTCACAAGTGTTTACCTTCACAGCAACGGCATGTGGTATCACCAGCACCTGCACACGCACCTTCAACTGGACGCAGGTGACACCACCTTCATTCAATGGTTCCTGCTCAAATGGTGTGATCAACTTAGGATGCAACCCTGTAACCCTGCCAGCTTGTGATCCCAACATCACAGCGTCCAATGAGTGCGGGCCAATATCTGTGACATGCAACGTGGGCACCATCCAGGTAAATGGGTGCAATCGCCAGCAAACGCTAACTTATGTTGCCAATGCAGTTGGCTGTGGCACTTTCAGCACATGTATTAAAATACACAATTGGCAGGTGACTACGGCCCCTGTCTTTGCCAACTGCGACAATACTTATGACCTTGGTTGTAACCCTGCTACCATACCCACTTGTGCCAATGTACAGACGGCCCCATTTGGTGGTGCAGTAACTGCCAGCAATGAATGCGGCAACGTTGGCGGCATCACTTGTTCTGAAGGAGCCGTTACTTCAAATGGCTGCGATCGAAGCAAAGTATTCACATTTTCTGTGACGGCTTGTGGATTTACCTCAACTTGTACGAGAACCTTTACATGGAAAGTGGAATCATTACCCATATTTGATAATTGTACAACAGGTCTCATCGACCTTGGTTGCAACCCTGTTGCCTTACCAACTTGCGATGCCAGTGTAACTGCTACCAGTGAATGTGGCCCGGCCACAGTTGTTTGCACGGCGGGAATGATCACTTCAAATGGTTGTAATAGACAGCAAATATTCACCTATGAGGCTACTGGCGTATGTGGTACTAATACCTGCACCCGAACATATGTTTGGCAGGAAAGTACACCGGTAATTTTGACCTGTCCCATCAACACTGTTGTGCCGGCATGTCAAACCCAAATTGCCATAGATGCTGCATTTACTTCATGGTTAGCCAGTACATCAGCATCGGGTGGTTGCAATGGAGTTTTAACCAACAACAACATAGGAGCACCTTCAGCCTGTGGCGGCAGTACAACGGTGACCTTTACCTATACAAGTACTTGTTCACCATTTATTACCACGTGTCAATCGACTTTTACCGTAGCGTCATCACCAACTGTGATACTCAATTGTCCCATGAGCCAAACGGAAATTGCCGGGCAGACTCAGTCTGCTATTAATGCAGCTTTTGCAGCTTGGTTGAGCACCGCATCTGCATCTGGCGGCTGTAATGGAGTTCTTATCAATAACAATATCGGTGCCCCACCAGCAACAGGAGGGTCTACGATGGTCACTTTTACCTATACGAGTTCCTGTGCACCTTCGACCACTACTTGTCAGGCAACATTTTCTGTATTGTCTGGTTTGTATCAAAACATGCAGACTGGGTTATCCTTTGCAACTTTACAAGCGGCCATCAATGCTGCTATGCCAGGACAGACAATTATTTTATTAGACAATGTATCTGAATCAAATGTAGTTATAAATAATTCTGTTACCATTGAAGCCAATGGTTTTACGCTAACCATTCCAAATGGAACCTTAAGCATACCAACAGGCAAATCGCTTACTTGGAAAGAAGATACGCTTATCATTGGTCCTGGAGCAAGCATCGTCAATGATGGTACCTTAGCCAACAACGGAACAATCAATTACCAGGGAGGTGTGGGTACGTTTAACAATACAGGTACTTACTCCGGCACTGGTAGTTTTCTGGGTGTTATGGTGAATACCGGGAATGTTAGTCCGGGCAATTAAGTAAGACCAATACGGCTGCTTGTTAGTTCAATACGGCTTCGCCTTAGTTCAATACGCGCTTTGCGCTTAGTTCAATACGGCTTCGCCTTAGTTCAATACGCGCTTTGCGCTTAGTTCAATACGGCTTCGCCTTAGTTCAATAAAAGCATTGCGCTTAGTTCAATGCGGCTTCTCCTTAGTTCAATACGCGCATTGCGCTTAGTTCAATGCGGCTCTGCCTTAGTTCAATCCTCATACTTTGCGCATTGAGTAATGCGGTTTATTGATTGAGAAAGGTTTTTTTTGGATAACTTATACAGCAGGGTTAATATACAAAACAATAATGTATAAAATATACAGGATTATATAACTATAGTGCCCTCTCATGGAATAGCTTGACATGAAAAGTGTGGAAAACTTGCTTAAATT
>CALMWS010000302.1 GCA_937870795.1 uncultured Bacteroidota bacterium
GCATAGGAGAAGTCACATTGGCAGTGGTTGTTTTTACAACAGGTGATGAAAATTGAGAGCAATTGTCTACGGCATCAGGCACAGCAAATTGTACATTAGCGGTACAACTACCCGCATTGGTTTCTACATTCACCTGTGATTGACAATTGGAAAGGGTGGGAGGGGTGTTGTCTTTGAGGCCAAAAAAAGCAGAGCTGACGCTTGTGTTTCCACAGTCATCATAGTAAACAAAATCGACCCTTTCACCTCTGGTATAAAATGGAATGGCAGATGGACAATTTGACGGATCCAAACTGCCCGGATGCAAGCCGGGGTAAGAGCTGGTATCACCAAGGGTATAGCTGCCCGGTACGGCCGCAAAAAAATGCAAACCACTGTTGCATCCATCCATGGCGATGCTGCCTCCACGGTTGCTGAGCCATGCTTCAAACGCTGCTTGGACGTTGGTGGCCTGATCACATTCTATGCCCATGTTTTGAGCCACTGTTGTGATGGCAGGGGGTATGTTGTCTCTGACATTCAACACCTGTACAAAACGTTTTACATTGTTGCAAACATCTCTGCCAGTGTAGGTTCTATTTATTTGATAAGCACATGTAGTACCTAATACAAATGTATCCTGGTAACTTAAAAATATTGGACTGCACGCATCACTTTTCATTTGTAAAGTGGAATCCGTAATATTCAATTCGTCACATGAAATGCTGAGCGGACTGAGACCACTGATTACCGGTGCTATGGTGTCTTTGACGATGATGACCTGGGTATGACTTGCCGCATTGCCACATACATCGGATACTGTCCATTTTCTTGTAAGTGTATAGTTGTAATGACCACATTGAACTGGTGATGCAAGTTTGTTGGAGGTTTCAGAAAAGGTAATGGGTCGCTGCCCTCCGCATGCATCTTCTGCAGTAATGAGGGCTGGTAGCGGTACATTATCACAACTTACTGTGGTATTGGCCGGCAAGGTAGAAAACACAGGCGGTTTTGTATCTTTTACTTCAAAGGTGCGTATAGGTGTTACACTTTGATTGCCACATTCATCAAATACCTTGAAACTCACAATCACATTCCAGTTGCAGGCTCCTGCGGGGATTTGTGGATAAGGGCCATTGGCAATGGATGCCGAATCCCTCAGCCCAGTGGAAGTTTGGTAGTAAAATACATTCCAGTTTACAGTTGGACTGCAAATGTCACTCGCCTTGGCACCTCCTTTATTTTTTATCCACCTGTTAAGCGAATCCTGAGATGCCTGGGTGCATTCAATCGACGAGGCTTCGGGTTTTACAAAGATAATAGGTGGCAATGTGTCTATCACACTGAATGAAATGATAACAGGATCTGATACATTGTTGGCGAGATCTATGGCCCTGAATTCCAGTACTACATTTTTGGTATTGCCACATAAGGTATCGGCCGATGCATTCAAACGAGCCAGTGCAAGATTGTATGGAATGTTGGCAACAATAACAAAATTACCACTGTTGTCTGTGGCCACTGTGCCACCTGCTGTGCTGTACCACTGGTTAAATTCTCCTGTAATGTTGCTTCCTTCACAACCGGTGGTTTTGGATATACCAGGGGTCACTATCACCGGCGGAATGG
>CALMWS010000303.1 GCA_937870795.1 uncultured Bacteroidota bacterium
TGGAGGCCAAAAAACATGGCCTGGATATCTCAAAACAACGTGCGCGCAAAATTACTCCCGGCGACTTCGAATTATTCGACCTTATTCTTACCATGGATGCGCAGAATTACAACGATGTAATGGCATTGACAAAAAACGAAACCCAAAGATCCAAAGTGAAAATGATCATGAATTATTTAGAGCCTGGCAAAAACATGCCGGTTCCGGATCCTTATTACGATGGCAGGTTTGCCCTGGTATACGAAATGTTAGAACAAGCCGTTGACAAAATGGTGTTGCAACTTGCCGGTACAGAGGTGTAAGCTACCTACAATTAACCTGCGTTTCATTTTCTATTGATAGTCAAGTTTGGTATTTTGCAGTAAAATCCACTACATGCGTTTTTACTTCAATTTTTGCTTGTTATCTATTTTGTTTTTTAGTTCCCTTTTAAATGCTCAAAGCAGCTTAACGCTTGAGGATTGGAAAGAGTATAAATTCCGGAATATTGGACCTGCGGGCATGTCAGGAAGGATTACTGCCATTGAAGTAGACCCTTTTGATGACAGCAGGATATTTTTAGGTGCTGCTTCAGGAGGACTTTGGCTGAGCGAAAATGGAGGCATTTCCTTTAAACCCATCTTTGATGACCAGTCAAATTTGTCTATTGGCTCAATAAAGATCAATCCACGAAATTCCAGTCATATCTGGGTCGGAACGGGAGAAGGTAACCCAAGAAATTCATTGAATACCGGCAATGGTATATACAAAAGCCTGGATGGAGGCCAGACATGGAAGTGTATGGGACTTGAAAATACCAAGGTTATCCACCGTATCATCATAAACAAAGACAATCCTGATATTGTGTATGTAGCAGCCATGGGCTCACCCTGGGGTCCCACCGAAGAGAGAGGGGTGTACAAGACAATGGATGGAGGTGTCACCTGGAAAAGGATCCTTTTTGTCAATGCATTAACGGGAGCCTCAGACATGGTTGTAGACCCCGCCAATCCTGATAAGTTGATAGCATCAATGTGGGAACACGAACGCAAGCCCTGGTTTTTCAATTCAGGTGGTGAAGGGTCAGGACTGTACATTACCTACAATGGGGGTGATACATGGGAAAAAATCGAAGCGAAGGATGGCATTCCAAAAGGAAAATTGGGAAGGATTGGGCTTGCTATTGCAGCTTCAAAACCACAAACAATTTATGCCTTGATCGAGGCGAAAGAAAATGGCCTCTATAAAAGTGAAGACGGAGGCAAAAAATGGAAGCTTGTTCAAAATAAGGACATAGGTGGAAGGCCATTCTACTATTCGGAAATATACGTTGATCCTCAAAATGAAAACAGGCTATACAACGTGCACACCTATTTGTCGCGCAGCGATGATGGAGGCAAAAGTTTTTACAATATTGCAGATTATGGCAATGCAGTGCATCCAGATCACCATGCCCTTTGGATACACCCTCAACAACCTTCTTATCTAATTGACGGAAACGATGGTGGAGCAGCAATCTCAAGAGATATGGGTAAGTCGTGGACATTTATTTCCAATTTGCCGGTTGGCCAGTTTTACCATGTCAATGTAGACCATGCCAACCCATACAATGTTTATGGAGGCATGCAGGATAACGGGTCATGGGTGGGTCCTTCTGCGGTTTTAAAACCGGGAGGAATTCGAAATTCAGATTTTCGTGAATTGTATTTTGGCGATGGCTTTGATGTTGTACCTGTTCCCAACAATCCTCGTTTTTGTTATGCCATGTCGCAGGGTGGAAACGTAGCTTTGTGTGACATTCAGACCGGACAATCCAGGTTTATCAAACCCAATCATCCCGAGGGTTTGCCATTGAGATTCAACTGGAATGCTGCCATAGCTCAAAGCCCCTTTGATTCGTGTAGTATCTATTTTGGAAGCCAGTTCTTACACTATTCAAGAGATTGTGGCAGAAACTGGAAAATCATTTCACCGGATCTGACAACCAACGATACCACCAAACAGCAGCAAAAAAAGACAGGTGGATTGACTTTTGATGTCACGGGTGCTGAAAACCATACTACGATACTGACTATTGCTCCATCCCCATTAGATTCAAATTTGGTTTGGGTAGGTACCGATGATGGCAACGTTCAGCTGACAGTAGATGGAGGCCAAACCTGGCAAAACCTTTCCGGAAAATTAAAAGGCATGCCTGCAGCGGCCTGGATCCCTCAAATTGTTGCCTCTCCAACCAAGAAGGGTGAAGCTTGGGTGGTGGTTAATAATTACCGACAAAATGACTATAGTCCATATGCATATTATACGCAGGATTATGGAAAATCATGGAAACGTATTGCCGATGAAAAACAAATAAAAGGCTTTGTTCTTTCTTTCGTGGCAGATGTGGAGCAATCCAATCTATGGTTTTTGGGCACAGATGTTGGCTTGTATGTAAGTTTGGATGGGGGAGAGCATTGGCAGCACTGGAACAAAGGCTTGCCGCAGGTTCAGATAAGTGACATGAAAATTCATGAAAAAGAGGGCGATCTGGTTATTGCTACCTTTGGAAGAGCGCTTTGGATTCTCGATAACCTTAACCCTTTAAGGGAAATGGCCAAAGGATCATTTTCTGAAAATGATTCCCTTCATTTATTTGCTACTTCCGAGGCCTATGATTGGAATTTCAGATCCTATGACGGAGTAAGGTTTTATGCCCAGGGCGATTTTTCAGGAAGTAATGAAAGCAAAGGACAAGCAAATTTATATCTGTGGACCAAGGCCAAGGACAAGAAATCAGAAGATAATGTAAAAGGCAAGGAATCAGAAGCAAAAATCAAAGTCAGATGGATAAATGAAAAGGGTGACACCATTAGGAAATATTCAGTCAAAGTCAGTGGAGGTCTCCAGGCCATTTCCTGGGGTATGAATGAAGATGGCAAGCGTAGACTTTCAAGAAGGGAAATCGAAAAAGACGCAGATCTGCCGGGTGGGGTAGGTGTATTGCCGGGCAGGTACAAGTGCGTGGTTTATTATAATAATTTAGTAGACAGCACCTGGCTCACGGTCAAAACAGACCCAAGAATATTTTTTGATGAAGATAAGGCAAAAGCTAAAAACAAATTGCAAAAAGAATTTGAGGTGCTCAATGAAAAAGCAGGGTTGGCTTATGCGTGGGTAAAAGATGCAAAAAAACACATCAAATCGATGGAAGGAATTAAGGCTTTTCAGCAGGATAGTATTAAGAAACTATTTGAGAAGTTGTCTAAGCCATTGAATACACAGTTGGATAGCCTGGAAGGGCTGTTCTTTCTTCCAGAAGATACCAAAGGTATCGCCTATGATGATGATAAAATAGCCAGTAAAATTCAAAATGCAGAATCATATCTGTCCACAAGTGATGGCAGTTATTCTGAAAATACACTACACGCCATGAAAGAAGCAGAAGATTCAGTAGAAGCAGCGGTACAGGCAATCAAAAAATTTGAAGAAGAAAAATGGAAGCCCTATCAGCAAAAGCTAACAGGACTCTCCATTTCTTTATTTCCTGTTCAAAACAAATTGGAATAATCAGATTTTAATCAACATCTTCATTGTGGCTTTATCTTGTGAGCCACTAATAAAATAGATGCCCGGTGTTAAATGTGACACATTGATTGATTTTGCATTGTTTGCCTGTTCAATAACTACTTTACCCATGAGGTCCAAAATGACCACAGATGAATTATCTTTTGCTTCAATAAACAATTCAGAGCTGACCGGGTTGGGATGAAATGTGAATAAATCTGTTTCTGGTGAAGTAGTTGAGCTTGTTATTTGAATAAGCTGGGCACTAAATTTGTCAAAGCCTGCTTCCACCAAATGGCCTGGTGTAACGTCTTCGGTTTTAATGACCAATTTCATTTCATTGGTGAATGGTAAATCTGTGGAAGCCACTTTATATTTTGTTTCCCTCCACTGAGAGGATGATTGAGTGGTATTCAAAATAGGCAGACTTGTACTTCCGTTGTTTAAGCTGATGTTAAGGTAATCATTGGGTGCGCTGTTGCCTCCGCTGTTAAAAAACCAATAGTTAAAATCAATTTCCATGCTGTCAAAGCCCATGGCCTTAATTTCCGGACTTGTCAAAATAGTTGAACCTCCATCCAGGTCATTATCGCCCGGATTAACACCACCATTGCCGGTTACATAAGCAAAATTTCCCAGGTCATTTTCAACATCTTTGTTGGGATTGCAGATTTCATTGTTGTAAATGGTGCCCACAGGCTTAACGCGCTCCCAGTTTCCTGCCGTACCGTTTTTAGTGACCTTCCAGTCAAGATCTGCGAAAAAGTCATCTTCATAACCTGACTCTAAAACCACCACTACATCATCAAAACTTTGTAATGTTTGTGCTTTTCCTTTATAGCCCCAGGCTGCTGCTAAGATTTGATAGTTGTTGGTAAGGGATGCAGGAATTTTAAACTTGCCGGTTGCATCGGTTCTTGCACTAATTACACTTTCGGCAGCCGTATTTTGAAGTAATACGTGCACATTGTCGATGGGTTTACCTTGTTCATCCTGTACTATCCCGATTACAAAATTAGCTTGAAATACAAAGTCCTGGATGGTAACCTCACCTGCTGATAAATTTACAACTACTTCTTTACTTCCATAATCAGGATGCTCAAACTTCACTGTATAACTGCCGGCCAAAGAAAGTCCGGTTTTGTAATTGCCAGTTCCATCTGTAATGTCAGAAGCAGCACGGTCAGTTAAAATTTTAATGGTAGCACCCGCAATGGGATAAACAATTCCGTCCTTGTCTTCAGCAAAGGCTTTACCTTCAAGATAGCATGCTCTTTTAAAAGTTGGCTTCAACACCCACAATCCGGAGTTGATATCACTGCCAATGATGGTGCCTGATTGAAAATGTGCATATACACCCCAACAACCGTAAAACCAACTGCCACTGGCCGGTAGCGAAGCATCATCCAGAAAGGTGTCATATTCACCCACTTTTACTATATTCTCCGGCCTGGTCATGTCATGAATAAGAATGCCATCTGTATACCAACTGGTAATGGTATAATTTTCACGGGCATAGGTATTGTGGGGAATCACTTTGCCGATTTGGGTGTCTTCATTTCGGTATTTATCCAAAAATCGGATGTTGTTGAGGTCGCTGATATCGTATGCAGCCAGATATGCTCCGGATACTTCATCGGTGGTAAAAAGAATGTTACCATCGGGAGAAGTCCAAACATTATGGGCAAAGGTATTGGGTGTTTGAAATCGGGTAATAAATTTAGGGTCTCTGCGGTCAGAGATATCATAAATGCCAACACCGCCTCCCAGATCAGCAGTATACAGGTACTGTGCATTGGCATAACAATCATGAGTGTAGATATCTCCCATGTTAGTGATGATTTCCGGGTTCCATGGATCATTGTTGAGGTCGCAAATGATAACCCCCTGGCGATTTACATTATGCCCATTTAGGTAGAGGTAGCCCAATGTATCCATGTTGATGCTATGTACGGTTCTGAGAGTATCTGCAATTGTGTTGGGAATAGCAGGTTTCCAACGTTTCCATTGAAAAGATTCAGGGGCATTGGTGGCATCAATAATGGTAATGCCATCGGGTCCTTCTGTTGTGACATAAATATAATTTCCCCAGCTCCTGGCCTCTCGCCAGATGTTGTTGGCACCGGGTATTACCAATCTTTCCACAGGGTTTGCAGGATCTTCAAGAGAAAGTACCCTGATTGATTGTCGGGTACCGATCACCGCATATTCTATGCCGTTGGCATCGGTATGTCCCCAAATACCAGAACCACCTTCTCCGAAATCAATGTGCGACATCAACTCAATGTTCTCCTTACGTTGACCTGATAACATCGAAAGGGAAGATATAATTAATATAAATGCGCCAATAATGCGCCTGCGGTAAAAGTGCATGATTAATAGTTTTTTTATGGAATTGTGGCAAAGATAAAATTATTCATAACACGTTTTACCGTGAATTTTTTTCAATTTGTCGGCTTCACTACCAAAAACAAACCAAACAAATCAATCTAACCTCTTTTCGTTAAAAGATGAAATCAAAAATATAAATTATGCGTTTTTTAGAAATAAATCGTTAATTTTGAATGTAATAAATGGGAGTAAAATGCTTAAAAAGAATTATTTATATATTTCATTATTTTTAATTATTGGTTTTTCCCGATTGTGGTCGCAGGATTACGAGGCGTTTTATCCCAATTTTTTTGAGAATGGCAATAAGTTGGAACTGGCCACCGCGGGTGGTTTGAGGAATGCAAAGTTTTCCAATTTTGATTTTAATGGCGATGGCATCAAAGACATATATGCATTTGACAGGACATCTGGAAGGTCTTTGTGCTTTGTGAATCTCAATGATTCGGAATCAATTAGATACAGATACGCACCGGAATATGAAGCGGCTTTTCCCAAAATCAGCAATTGGGCACTTTTATATGATTTCAATAAAGATGGAATTGAAGATTTGTTTTGTTTACCCACTACTCCTGGTATACCCGGGGTAGAGGTGTGGAGAGGGAGCAGGCAAAATAACATGCCTGTTTTCACGAAAATGAAAACTCCGTTTTACGATGTTGTAATGCTTCCAGCAGGTAATGGTTTCACTAATCTATACAATGCCCTCACAGACGTACCTGCCATTATAGATGTGGACGGTGATGGAGATACCGACATACTTACTTTTGAAATTGACGGATCTTATCTCAATTACCACCAAAATCAGGCAGTGGAAAAAGGATTTGGTATAGATACATTTGTCATGCTTACCAAGGATATTTGTTTTGGCAAGTTTTATGAAAATATGTTTTCTGAAGAGTTGATTCTCAGTTCTGACGGTCAGTCGTGCGCCAAAAACTTTCAGGACGACGGTAATCCAAGGCATTCTGGATCAACTGTGTTGGCTTATGACAATGATTGCGATGGTGATTTGGATCTCGTCCTGGGTGATGTTGCCAATACAAAATTATTTTTCCTGAAAAATGGGGGAACAAAAAATGCAGCATGGATAACATCACAGGACCTACATTTTCCATCGTACAACGTGCCAATAGAAATGAATTTATTTTTGGCTGCTTTTTACCTGGATGTAAACGGAGATGGTAAGCGAGACCTTATTGCCACACCCAATGAGACTGATGGAGGAGTAAATGCAAGTCACATTTGGTTGTACCTTAATAAAGGGAGTGATTGTGCTCCGATCTTTGAGCTGTACTCCAAAAATTTTCTGGTGGATGAAATGGTGAGCCTTGGAGCAAAAAGTGATGTAGCGGTGGGGGATGTAACAGGAGATGGACTGGCGGATCTCATCATTGGGGGCAACGGACACTACCTGCCCGGCACCACTAAAGTAAGTAGACTCAACTTATATAAAAATACAGGCTCTGCCACCCAACCAGAATTCACACTGGTGGAAGAGGACTACCTCAATATGTCTGTATTAACCAATTATGGACTGGCTCTTTCACCGGCACTAGCTGACATGGATGATGATGGCGACCTGGACTTGTGGGTGGGTGATGGCAATGGTCGGTTGTATTATTTTACCAATGGAGCAGGTGCCGGCAACATGGCGCAGTTTTCCTATACCTATCCATTTAACAATATTTTTGTCGGGCAGGATGCTAAACCGTGCATAAGAGATGTATCAGGAGATGGCTTATTGGATTTGTTGATCGGGGAACAAAACAATGAATTAAACTTATTTGTCAATACGGGCACAAAAACAAACCCGGTTTTTGGAAATGTGCCAGATCAGAAAAATTTTGGTCAACTATTTACCACAACCGATTTCAATACGTTCAACAACAGCATAGCCCCTTTTTATCATGATGGAAAGAAGATGGCTTATATTGGCTTTGAAGACGGGCGATTGAGTCTCTATGAATGGGAAGGAGATCCTTTAACTGGCAAATGGATATTGCTGGACGCCAATGCAGGGAAAGTACACAGGGGCAATAAGCTCAATACAGAAATCTTCGACATCAACAGCGATGGCAGAATGGATTTGATTTTGGGAAATTTTGGAGGTGGAGTTCAGTTTTTTTCAACCCCTTTTCAATACCAAACTTCTGGAATTCACCAGCCTCATTTGGCTGAAATAGCAGTCTATCCGAATCCATTTACAAATGTACTTACAATATTAACCGATGACCATTCAATGAGCTATACCATTTTGGATGCAGCCGGAAGAATCATCATGACGGATAGACTTTTGCACCCGCTGACTCAAATCAATGTAGCAGATTTGCCACCAGGTTTTTACATACTTCAATTGACAGACTTTAATGGCAACCTGAGATATTCAAAAATGATGAAATGATCGATAAGGCCAATTTTGCAAATATTATACAATTTTGTAACCAACAAGGCGTGACCCTGGTCGCCGTAAGTAAAACAAAACCTGTTGAAGATATTACCAAACTTTATCAATTGGGTCAAAGGATTTTTGGTGAAAACAAAGTCCAGGAGCTGGTTGAAAAAGCCCAACAATTGCCAGGTAATATCCAATGGCATTTGATCGGTCATTTACAAACCAATAAAGTAAAACAGGTTTTGCCCCATGTGGCATTGATCCATAGTGTTGATAGCTTGCATTTATTAGAAGAAATTGAGCACGAATCAGCTAAGCTATCGCAAAAAACCGAAATTCTGCTCCAGGTAAAAATTGCGGTTGAAGAGACCAAATATGGTTTGAACGAGGATGAATTGAAGGAAATAATTGAATTGGTTAATGCCGGTAAGTTTACACACATTGTTACCAGGGGGCTCATGGGTATGGCTTCGTTTACAGAGGCAGAGGAGCAGGTTAAAAAAGAATTTGCCAGCTTAAAGATCATTTTTAATAAAACGAAAGAAATGCTGGAGACATCGTCCTGTTTCGATATCTTGTCGATGGGTATGTCTGGAGATTTTCGGCTAGCGGTGGCAGAAGGCTCTAATATGGTTCGTGTTGGAAGTCTTATCTTTGGCGAAAGATAATTTTTTTTAGAGTAGATTAAACCCAATTATAGATTTGTAGTCAAAACCTTGTTTGATACAACATTATTTACCATCATAATTGCAAAATCATGCAAAGACGATCATTTTTCAAAAGTTTATCAGGGCAAAAACAAAGCAGTGCCGGAGCTACCATGGCCGCACCTTTGGGACTTGAAAAATATACGGGTCCCTGGACCGACGCCCACAGCGCCCATCTTTTGCGTAGAACTGTTTTTGGCGGGAGGTTTCAGGATATTAAAAAATTTACCAGTCAGGGCATGGATACTTCAGTTTCCATCCTTACCAATTTGGAGCCTGTAACCGACTTGCCTTTGAACTACGATTTTGAGTCAGATCCAAAAGTACCGATTGGCACTTCATGGGTCAACAAAGCACATGATCCGGTTAACAATACCAATAATTACCGTTTTCGTTCGCTGAATGGCTGGACCATGGGAAGATTGATGGCCAGAGAAATGAACATCAGGGAAAAAATGACCTTGTTTTGGCACAACCACTTTGTAGTGGCAGACGTCAACGAGGCCAGGTATTATTTCAAGTACATAGACACATTCCGGCAGAATCCACTGGGTAATTTTAAGGAGTTCGCAAAAAAAATGACCATTGACCCGGCTATGCTTCGTTACCTCAATGGCAACCAAAACACCAAAAATGCCCCCAATGAAAACTATGCCCGCGAGTTACTTGAATTGTTTACCATTGGAAAAGGCCCGATAGCTGGTCCCGGTGATTATACCAATTACACAGAAGAAGATGTTTTGGCAATAGCCAAAGTTTTGACAGGATGGACCGATATAGGCTTCAGAAGTCCAAACCTTGATGTGGTGACCTCAACCTTCAGACCTAATCAGCACGATACTGGAACAAAAAAGTTGAGTCACAGATTCAACAATGCCGTGATCAACAATGCGGGTGCCGAAGAATATAAAGTATTGATTGATACCATCTTTCAACAGGAAGAAGTTTCAAAATTTATTGCCAGGAAGTTGTATCGTTGGTTCGTTTATTATCAAATTGATGACAGCATTGAGTCCGCAATTATTGAACCTCTGGCCCAAATAATCCGAGATAATAATTATGAATTGAAACCTGCCATTGTTGCCTTACTTACCAGTGAACATTTCTATGCTGACTTTGGCTGTATGATCAAAAATCCACTGGACTTTATTGCATCGGCAACCAGTCAAAACGGCATTACAATTGCAGGAGACTTGGTGCAGCAATACAACACGTGGAATGCATTTTTCCAATATGGCGCATTACTTCAAATGCGGTATTTTGGACTGCCAAGCGTTGCAGGCTGGAAGGCTTATTATCAGGAACCTCTCTATTACCAAACATGGATCAACAGTGTCACCTTGCCCTTGAGAAAGGCCTATACAGATGCATTGAGCACCTTAAACAACAACACCCGGGGGATCAGACTCGATATAGATGTGGTTGGCCTGATTACATCATTTTCTAATCCAGCTGACATTGAAACCCTGATCAATGATGTTGCCCTTGTTTTGCTACCCAAACCATTGAGCGAGGATCAGGTAAATACACTCAAAGAATTGATGATACCGGGCTTGCCGGATTATGAGTGGACAGTTGAATATGAGGCTTACATCGCCAATCCATCAGACCTTTTACTGAAAAGATCGGTAGAAAACAAGCTTAGGCTGTTGTACGCCTACATGATGAGAATGCCCGAATATCAATTGTCCTAAATACATTTCTTTCCACATCCTCAATTTAAAAAAATGAAAAGAAGAACATTCATACAAACAAGTTCATTGATGACTTTGCCGGTGTTGCTGAAAGGAATGGAAGTAACAGCAATTGCAAAATCCAGTTTAGCTACCCTTATTAATCCTGAAGACGACAGGGTTTTGGTACTCGTACAACTCAACGGAGGTAATGATGGGCTCAATACTTTTATCCCTCTTGATCAATACGATGCTTTATCCAAAGCGAGGGGAAGTCTCCTGCTTCCGGCTTCAGAAGTATTAAAAATATCAGACAGCCAGGGTTTCCACAAATCGTTAACCGGCTTTGAGTCATTGTACAAAAACGGCCAAATGGCTGTAGTACAAAGTGTAGGTTATCCCAATCAAAACAGATCACATTTCAGGTCTACCGATATCTGGACTACAGCTTCTGATTCGGAGCAATACATTTCAACCGGATGGTTGGGAAGATACTTTGACTTGAAATACCCCGGCTATCCGGAAGGTTATCCCAATGCAGAAAACCCCGATCCATTTGCAATCACCCTCGGCTTTGTAGTTTCAGAAACTTGTCAGGGCCAATCTTCCAATTACAGTTTTACTGTCAATAGCGAAGAAGACATTAAAACATTAAATGAAACAGTTCCAGGCAGCACCGATGGCAGTTGTCACTCCGGCGAACTGGCTTACTTGAGGGATGTAGTAAGACAAACCAATGCATATTCATCAAGGGTACTGGAAGCTTTCGAAAATGGCAACAACCTGGTTACCTATACTGAAGGAAATTCTCTTTCACAACAATTAAAAATTGTAGCAAACCTCATTTCAGGAGGCCTTAAAACAAAGATTTATGTGGTAAGTCAGGGAGGATATGATACCCATGCCAACCAGGTAGTGGGAGGGGATACCGTCAATGGAGAACACGCCGATTTGTTAAATGTGCTGGGCACAGCCATTCGTGAATTTCAGGATGACCTTACCGCATTGGGCATTGAAAAAAGGGTAGTAGGCATGACCTTCTCTGAATTTGGAAGGAGGATCAAAGCCAACGACAGCTTTGGAACAGATCACGGAACAGCAGCTCCGTTATTTGTTTTCGGTAGCTGTGTCAATGCCGGTGTTTACGGACAAAACCCACAAATTTCCGACCCAATTGATGCCGAGGAAGGGGTAGCCATGCAATACGACTTCAGATCGGTCTATGCCAGCTTGCTGATGGATTGGTTCAATACTTCTCAGGCAGACATTGAAACCGTTTTGTTCAAGGATTTCCAGAGAATTCCTTTCCTCAAGGATTGTACAATAAGTACGGATACCCAAGAAATATCCGGCCTCTCATTAGGATCGTCACCCAACCCTGCAACCAACTATCTACAATTAGAGTTTGATTCCATAGGGGGGTGGACAGAGATCGATATATTTGACGTGAGGGGTTATTCCATAAAATCAATTAGTGCACAAAAATTGGCAAAAGCTTCCATTAAAATGTCTGTGGATCTAGATCAGTTACCAGCGGGTATGTATTTTTTAAGAGTAGCTCAGGGAGCGGCGGTTGCCACTTCCAAGTTTGTGAAATTATAGCAACTTTATACGGTAAATTTGGTCATTGCAAGATGAAATTGACCGATTGAACTTGGGTATTACACACTGTTTTCGTAACATTGCAAATATTAAAATTTTGCTATATGTTGACAAAAAGAATGCAGGATGCCCTCAACAATCAGGTGCAGATGGAAGCACAATCCAGCCAGGCATACCTGGCAATGGGATCTTGGGCAGAGATACAACCTGGCTTTGATGGTATTACCCAGTTTTTCTTTCGCCACAGTGATGAAGAAAGGATGCACATGCTTAAGTTGATACATTTTATCAATGAAAGAGGTGGTTTTGCCGTGGTACCTGCTTTGACCCAGCCCAATCTCACATTTCCTTCTATCCACCATGCCTTTAAGGAATTGTTGAGTCATGAAGTCAAAGTGTCAGAATCCATTAATCAGCTGGTAGACATTTCCTTGGAAGAAAGAGACTATGCCACACATAATTTTCTGCAATGGTATGTAGCCGAACAAATTGAAGAAGAACGTTTGGCCAGGACCCTCAACGACAAATTGGAAATGATTGGCGATGACAAAGGAGGTCTTTATTTATTTGACAGAGACATACTGCAGGTAGGTATGCCTGATAAAAACGGTAAGGCGTGACGCATGAGCAAGTCCTTTCGGATCTAAAGGCGGGAAAGTATAAAAACATCTATCTTCTCCATGGTGATGAACCGTATTTCATCGACACATTAGTGGCGTGGATGGAACATCACATACTCACTGAAGATGCTCAGGCATTTAATCAAACCGTTGTTTATGGCAAAGATGTAGATTACAAGGCTATTATTGATGAGGCGAGGCAATTCCCGCTGATGTCTGATAAAAGGGTGATCATTGTCAAGGAAGCCCAGGAGATGAAAACACTCAAGGATTTGTCGGATTATGCCAAAAGGCCCGTACCACACACCATTTTAATTTTGGTGCACAAACACAAAACATTCGACAAACGACTGGCCCTTGCCAAAGCATTGTCGGATCAGCTAGTGTTCGAATCCAAAAAAATGTACGACAACCAGTTGCCTGCATGGATCCTGGGTTATGCCAGGTCCATTCAACTCGGCATTGATGATAAAATGGCTCAAATTTTGGCCGATTACCTGGGAAATGACTTATCCAAAATTGCGAATGAACTCGATAAACTAGCGCTCAGTCAGGGAAGGGGAGTGAAAATCAGCCTTGAGGTAATCCAGGATCAGATTGGCATTAGTAAAGAATTTAATGTTTTTGAATTGCAGAAGGCATTGGGTGAAAAGAATAAGGCAAAGTCATTTCTCATTGCCAAATATTTCGCCGATAACCCCAAAGAAAACCCCATCCAGGTTACCGTTATCAATCTTTTTGGGTACTTCCAAAAGGCATTGATTGCAGCACAGTACCAATCTGAAGGAGATGCAGTACTGCAAAAAAAGTTGGGACTAACGACCGCTTATTTTGTGAAGGATTATCGCGCCGTAGCCCGTAATTTCCCGGTATCAAAAATCAGGAGCATTCTTATGCGCATCAGAACTACCGATGTAGAATCCAAAGGAGTCAACAATAAGAGCAAGGACGATGGTCAGTTATTGACCGAGCTCATTTACTTTATACTTAACTAAGATCAGCGTACAAAATACCAATTGTGCTCATCGGATACAGATGCATCAAACTGATAGGCCTCCCAATTAAACTTTTTTAATGATGATGCTTTTGTAAGTTGGTTTTCAATGGCATACCTGCATATCAAGCCCCTTGCTTTTTTGGCAAAGGCAGATTTTAACTGAAGTTTACCGTTGATCTTTTCTCTGAAATAAATGTGAATGGTATTTTGAGGGTCAAGATAAGGTCCAACAGCTGAATAATATTCTTCTGAAGCAAGGTTGATGATGGGAGTGTGTGCCCATTGGGAGATTGTTTTTGCCAATGTATCCCCCCAAAACTTGTACAGTGAAGTGGCTTTGCCAATTTTAATGGAGATGCCCATTTCCAGTCGGTAGTTTTGGATAACATCAAGGGGCTTCAATATACCGTACATGCCAGAAAGGATGGCCACATGGTTTTGAGCAAATTTAAGTTGTTTATCAGTCAGCGTTTCAGCCATTAACCCTTTGTAAACATCACCTGTATAACTGAGGATTGCAGGACCATGGGGCTGGCTTTGGTTTCCAAATTGGTGGATGTTGAGATAAGTTTGACTGGCCAGCTTGGGGCTCAACTTCATCCAATGGGAGAGTTCTTGTTCGCTAAACGATGAAAGGTGTTGGTTTATCACCTTTGCCTGTTTTAAGAAAATGGGTAAGCTGGTGGGCAGGTCTTTTTCAAGACCCTGTTCCCTCATAGTTTTGGATGGTGAGAGTAGGTATAACATGGGGTAAAAATAAAAATCCCCGTCGAAGATTACCTCAACGGGGATGTATTTTGTGTGCTGAGAGAAATTAGTTTCCTCCTTTGATCACGTTTGGTGCGCTTGCAGGAACAGCTTCTTCAGTCTCTTTTTTAGGAGCTTCCAAAACATTACCAATTACTCTGATGATGTGTTCTTTCTCTTCGTTGGTGGTAACTGTCACTCTCTTGTCGATTTTACCAACTCTGTTGGTAGCATATCTGATTTCGATTTGACCTTCTTCACCTGGAAGGATAGGCTCTTTTGGCCAGTTAGGAACTGTACAGCCGCAGCTACCACGGGCATTTTTGATGATCAACGGCTCTGTACCGGTATTTTTAAATTTCACTACCCTCAAAGGCTCACCGTTGTAATCTACAGTACCATAATCACAGTCAGTGTCATAGTTGCCATCAGTGAAAGTCATTACGGCTTTGGTGGGAGGAGCCGCTGCAGCATCTGCCCCAGTAACCGGAACAGTTGGTTTAACTTCAACTTGCGCCTGAGCTACGAGACCTGTAAACAGAATTGTCAATAAAAAGAAGAATTTTCTCATTTTTGGATAGATTATTTTTTACAAAGATATAATGAAAACACGAACAAAGCACCAGAAAGTTTCAGCCCCTTGCTGTTAATATTGTGTTAAGTTGGTTTTACCAAATTTTCGCAATGATAATCACTAAAGAGCATGCTTGAGCAAATTTTATTTTGAATAGCAGCTCAATTTGTAGGGTAGGGGAAACTTATATTTCGTATCTTTGCAGCAAATCCAACCTAATATGATACAACGTGACCTAACCCACATTGTACCTGCGCTAACGGAATCCTCCGAATTTCACCAATTCAAAAAACAAGTTGTTTATGATTACTGGCTTGCAGTTGTAAGTCGGGAATGCAGTGTCATCGGTAGAAAAGAAGTATTAACCGGCAAAGCCAAATTTGGAATTGTTGGGGATGGCAAAGAAGTGGCACAAATAGCCATGGCCAAAGCATTTGAGAAGGGTGACTGGCGATCAGGGTATTATCGCGACCAAACCCTGGTCATGGCGCTCGGCATTTGCAGCGTAAAAGACTTTTTTGCACAATTGTATGCCGATGTTGAAAACGACCCTTTTTCCGGTGGTCGACAAATGAACAGCCATTTTGCCACTGCAAGCATCGATGCCAAAGGCCAATGGCTAAACACCATGGATCAATACAACTCGAGCAGTGACATATCCTGCACAGGGGGCCAAATGGCGCGGGGCCTGGGCCTGGCTCTGGCAAGTACACTGTATAAAAAACTCAACGTCAAGGATGCTTCCCTGTTTACGGATGGAGGCAACGAAGTTAGTTTTGTTACCATTGGCGATGCCTCCACTTCTGAAGGGGCATTTTGGGAAACCATGAATGCTGCCGCCGTGATGAGTGTGCCACTCGTGGTGGCAGTTTGGGACGATGGTTATGGTATTTCAGTTCCGGTTGAATTGCAGACCGTAAAGGCATCTATTTCCAAGGCTATGGAAGGATTTCTAATTGATGATACAGGTGAAGGCATCTACATATACACCGCCAAGGCATGGGATTATGCCGAGTTGTGTTCAGTATTCGAAGCCGCTACCAAATTGGCACGAAAAAATCATAAGCCGGCCCTGGTTCATATTACCGATGTGACGCAGCCTCAGGGGCATTCTACATCAGGTTCTCATGAGCGATACAAATCCAAGACAAGGCTTGAATGGGAAAAAGAATATGACTGCATTGGAAAGATGGGTGAGTGGATGGTGGGTAATGCCATTATCACCCTGGAAGAACTGGATCAATTGACCAACGACGCCAAAGAATATGCCAGAGCTGAAAAAAATGAAGCATGGAACCAATATTCTCAGCCCATCAAAGAAATGCAGAAAGAACTTGTGGGCATTCTTCAAAAAATAGATCAGGCCGGGCTTTCTTCTTTCATTGTGAAAGAAAAAGAAGAAATGGCTGCGCCTGTTAATCCTGTATTTTCTGAGGTAGTACACCTTGCCCGCAAAATGAATCACAGGCTCCAGGCAGCAGGCCATACGGTTGCTGAACTTGGCAATTTTGTCAACAAGTACAACGGCGAAGGAATTGCCAGGTATCAAAGCCATCTATATGCTGAAGGCGAAAAATCTGCCTTAAATGTGGCAGAAGTAAAGGCACAGTTCAATGCCGACAGTGAAGAAATTCCAGGTTATCAAATCCTCAACCGGTTTTTTGACCAGGCCTTTGCCAAAAATGAACATCTCATCGCCTTTGGAGAAGACGTGGGCAAAATTGGTGATGTCAACCAGGGCTTTGCCGGACTTCAGGATAAATACGGCGAAAACAGAATTTTTGACGCTGGAATCAGAGAATGGACCATTATTGGCCAGGCAATTGGCACCGCCATGAGGGGATTCAGACCCATAGCTGAAATCCAATACCTCGATTATCTTACTTATGCATTTTCTCCTTTAACCGATGATCTCGCTACTTTGAGGTACCGGTCAAATGGCATTCAAAAAGCGCCGGCTATTATAAGATCCCGGGGCCATAGGCTCGAAGGAATTTGGCATGCAGGCAGCCCAATGGGCATGTTGATCAATTCATTAAAAGGAATGTATCTGTGTGTGCCCAGAAATATGACCCAGGCCGCCGGCATGTACAATACCTTGTTGAAAGCCGATGATCCGGCTTTGGTGGTAGAATCACTCAATGGTTATAGGCTCAAAGAAAAGGTGCCTGCCAATTTGGATGGTTTTACTGTTCCACTTGGAAGGCCGGAAATTCTGGTGGAAGGAAGCGACATAACACTGGTGAGCTATGGTTCTTGTTTAAGGGAAGTATTGCGCGCAGATGAGTTGATCAAATCCTACGGTATTTCTGCTGAAATCATCGATGTACAGACATTGATGCCATTTGACCTCGAAGGAATCATCCTGGCAAGTCTTAAAAAGACCAATCGCATTGTGTTTATTGATGAAGATGTACCCGGGGGAGCAACTGCATTCATGCTCAATGAAGTAATCAACGTTCAGGGAGGATATCGTTATTTGGATGCGCAGCCGCTTTGTCTCACAGCCAAGCCACACAGAACACCCTTTGGCTCTGATGGAGATTACTTTACCAAACCTTTTGCGGAAGACGTAGTAGATATAGTTTTAGATGCCATAAAAGCTTAAAGTTTTACTTTAATGAAAATATTACAAATAACTGATATACATATATATAAGTTATTTGAATTAACCAATAACATCAAGGTTGTAGATAACTTTATTCAGGTGTTGGATGAAGGAATGGCTTACCAGCCAGATCTTATTGTTTTGTCTGGTGATCTGGGTCATAATGATGTGCAAATGGATGTTTATCAGTGGCTTAAGCAACAACTTTTGGATAGGGGAGTGCCTTTTAGGGTCATTGGGGGCAATCATGATGATGCTTCTTTGCTATGCCAGGTATTTGGCGAGGTGCAGGGTCAACTTCCTTATTTTTCATATGTGAAGGATGGCTTAAAGTTTATCTTTCTCAACACCATATCTGGGCAAATTGACGAAACTCAAATGAATTGGTTGAAAAATGAGATCCAGTCAGAAGTGGCCGCCATTTTTATGCATCATCCACCATTTTTAGCTGGAATTCCGCACATGGATAGCCGATATGCCATGGAGAAGCGAGCAGAATTCTTATCGGTCTTTTCAGGCTTAAGCCAAAGATTCAGAATTTTTACCGGTCATTACCATACGGAAAGGACCATCGAAATTGGCAATGTAGCTGTGTACATCACACCATCCACTTTTGTGCAGATCAGCGACAGCACGGTTGAGTTTACTCCTGATCATTACAAACCTGCCTACAGGATGATAACATTTGACGGGCACATGTTTAAGACGTGGGTTCGGTATTTGGGCATGGACAAATAGGGGGTAATTTTTCATATTATAGAATTTATTAATATGTTTAGAATTGGTGTATAAGGACTTGTTTAAAGTAGCTATTTAACATAATATTAATTATAGGATAAAACCAATAATGGTATTTGTGAGAAGTTCATATGACTAT
>CALMWS010000304.1 GCA_937870795.1 uncultured Bacteroidota bacterium
CCTCAGCCTCAATAATACCCCCTGCCCGGTCTATGATGCCTACTATTTTGGCACCAGCCCGAGACAAATAAAGTCCCGCTGCTGAGGCTACATTGCCCCAGCCCTGGATAATTACCCTTTTATTGGTAACATCGCTTTGTTTGAAGATGCGGTAGTAATGGATGATAGACTCGGCTACTCCATAACCTGTGATGAGATCAGCCACAGCATAACGGTGGCTCGACTGAGGGCTGAATCTTGGGTCTTCAACCGATTTGCCACAACCGTATCTGAGCTGGCCCAAAACGTTGATTGCCTGTCCCTTACCGGCGAGTAAGTGACCATTGACGATGCCTTCCTGAGGATGCCATAAGCCCAACTCTTCGGTGATGGGCACTACGTCTTTGATTTCATCGACATTGAGGTCACCACCGGTACCATAGTACGACTTGAGCAATGGAAACACCGCAGCGTACCAACGCTTGAGCACCTCCGTGCGACGTGGATCCTGGGGATCGAAGTCGATTCCCGATTTTGCGCCCCCGATTGGAGGGCCACACACTGAAAATTTGATTTCCATAACTTTGGCCAGTGAAACCACCTCATCTTTGGTAAGGCCTTTGCGCATACGGGTACCTCCACCAGCTGCACCTCCTCTGAGCGAGTTGATCACTACCCAGCCCCTGGCATCGGTGAGGGCATCTTTCCATTCAAACACAATTTCGGGTTCTTTTTCTTTGTATTTGTCCAATAATATATCCAGGTTCATCATAATTTCATTTGGTTTATAAACTTTTATATATTTGAATAAAATTTTAACTGATTAAAATAGACAGAGACGTAGTTGTACCTGGCCTTCTGAGTTACAATCAAAGAAAGGTAGGATAAAACCGAAATAGTAGGATAGACAGCAATTGGCAACAAGTTCCCAAATGAATATGGGCTTGCCTTTAAAAATAAAAGATTTAGTCTGGCCGACATGTATGGTTATCCTGGTTAAGGGTGCAAAAAACTGTCTTAACACATTGAAATATGGAACAATTTATTTTGCAGTGCGAAGTTGGCAAAGAAAATCAGATTTTGCCCTATTGTGATGCAATTATTTTAGGGGCGAACAAGTCATTTTCAACCTCTTTTTTAAGGATATTAAATTCTTATGCCTATCACTTTGGCGGATTATCGGTGGGTTATGTTGATTTGCCGGATGATCCGGGCCATCAGCAACTTTTGCTCCGTCACTGCATTCAGCGAGGCAGCAAGGTTTTGTTGCTGGGTGCTACAGCAGCTCACTACCAATCATTGCAAAATTCTGTATCAAGCCTGCACCTTATTTCGAATCGTGTGTGTGGGCTTGACTGGGGAAAAATTGTTCACCACTTAGGTTTTCAGCGCCACCTGGTCTCATTAGAAAATCTGCATGAGCTGGAGCAAATCTCAGCAGATTCTGCCTCATTGGGCCTAATGACTGAAATGTTTGGCAATGTTGAAGCAAGTTTGCGTACCGCCCACGCTCTTCATGTGGATGCAGCGGTTTGCAAATCGGCCCACCTACCCGGTCATGAGGGTAACGAGCCTTCCGGTCTGGATGTGGAACAACTGATCCAGTTGGTGAGATTTGCCTCTCATTCAGCCAATTTATCTATAGTGGGTTTTGGTGTCGATGAAAAAGCCACGGCGGAGGTAATTACAATTCAACTGGCCAAATTGTACGCGAGCTGTGTCTGGTATTTTCTGGAGGGTTTGCACCAGGGCAGCCACACAGCAGTTACAGCACGAGACATTACTTTCGTTAATCTCCGCGATTACGATGAGATTCTTGAATTTGCCCACGATGAAAAAAGCCAAAAATGGTGGGTACGCATACAGCAAGATCAGGAAAGTAATTTTATTGCCTGTACTGCCACCGACCATGAAGAGGCGGTTAAGGGCAGTCTTACTTCGCGGATACACAGATTATTATTTGAGTTGCGATAGTAGAACGGGTACCTATAACTCCGAAGCAGGTGCAGAGATCCGAATGACTGAGCGATTGCTACGTAAGTAGCAATTTGATTGCCAGTGGCAATCAAAAGCGAAGGAACCACGAGCTCCGCGAGTGGCATCTACAAATCCAATATGAATGTCTTATGCACTTCATATAATTTAGCAATTTTGGGTAGTGGCTGATCTTAAATCTGGTTATGGATTTGTATCCAGTAATTTTTCAAGGGCTATGCCGCGGGATCCTTTTAGGAGGATGGTTTTACCGGCATATTCAGACCAGTTGATGAAGGATTTAGCATCATCGGCAGAAAGGAAGAACCTGGCAGGATAAAGGTCTTTGAGCTCATAAAAACGAGGGCCAATGAAAACGGCATCCTTTAGTGGATGGGCGCACACCTTTTGGAGGATGTTGATGTGGGCATCGCGGGAAAATTCTCCCAATTCAAGCATGTCACCCAGGATGACAATTTTATTTGGGGTATCATCACTTAAGAAGGCATCTAAAGCAGCGTTCATGCTGGAGGGGTTGGCATTATAGGCATCTTTAATAATGTAGGCTCCATTGTATTCCGCCTTTTGAGATCGGTTGTTGGAAGGGAAATAATCGCTGATGGCATTTTGGATTTGCTGAATGGAAACTCCAAAATATTGACCAATTGATATTGCCGCTGCCATGTTGGCTTTGTTGTACGCTCCTACCAGATGAGAAATGTACAAATTGCCTGCATTGTCTTTGAGGTTAAGAAACTCGCCTGGTTCGGTATGGTAATCATTGGCATTGTACAGAATGGCAGATGATGTGTTTTTTACAAGCGAAACCAATACCTCATCGGCAGTATTCAAAAATATTTTGCCCCCATGTGTATCAAGGTATCTGTACATCTCTGATTTGCCTTTTTTTACGCCTTCAGGTCCTCCAAAGCCCTCGAGGTGGGCCAGACCAATGTTGGTAATCATACCGTAATCGGGTTTGGCAATTTCACAAAGTGCCATGATTTCACCCTGGTGATTGGCACCCATTTCAATGACCATCATCTCTGTATTTACCGGAGCCGAAAGGATGGTCAAAGGCACACCAATTTCGTTGTTGAGGTTGCCCCGGGTAAAGTGAAGCTTGTATTTTACGGATAATACTGCTGCCATCAGTTCTTTGGTTGTAGTCTTGCCATTGGAACCTGTGAGGGCCAAAACGGGAACAGCCAAATGTGCTCTGTACGCAGAAGCCAGTTGTTGGAGAGCATTTAGCACATCGGGTACAAAAATAATGCGTTCATCATCTGATGCATATTGGGCTTCGTCGATGATTGCTGCAGCGGCACCCGCCTGCAGGGCTTGTGAGGCAAAGGCATTGCCATTAAAATTAGCGCCTTTCAATGCAAAAAAAAGATCGCCTTCCTTAATTTTACGGGTATCGGTACTGACAGAGCCGTGCTTGAGAAAAAGTTGAAGTAATGTGTCCATGCCAAAAAAAAAGGCCCTTACGGGCCTTCGTTATTTTTACTACTTGTATCTTCTTTTTATTTTGCTGGCACCTGCTTCCTTAAAGTTGTTTCCTCCAAGATCGCCGTCAAAACCTTCGGCACCAACCCTCACCATGGCACACCTGAAACCAAGGCTTCTGTCTGCTTTTCTTTGGTCTTTGTACCTGCGTGCGCCTGGTGACAGCCAGAACAACCTGTCGCCCCAGGATCCACCTTTGATAACTCTTGAGCTATCGTTGATGAGTGTAGTTACACCGTAACCATACTTTATATATTCTGCATCGCCATCGCGGAAATTTTTGACATTTCCTTTGCGGTAGTTTTCTCTTTGAGAAACCATGGAATCTTCTACCATCTGGTATTTCAATTTACCCAAGCTGTCTTTTGCAATAGGCTTACCTTCTTCGTCGAGGATGAGTTCCTGGAATACGTTACCCCTGAATGAGTTGAGGTCGTGGTTTTCAGGATCACTCAAAGTAGTTGAAGTCATGGGTCTGTAAACATCTTGTACCCATTCGCTCACGTTACCAGCCATGTTGTACAAACCGAAGTCGTTTGGCATAAATGATCTTACAGGACCTGGCACAGAGGCGTTGTCATTGAGTGCACCTGCCATACCCATGTAGTCTCCTCTGCCCCTTTTAAAGTTGGCCTGGATATCACCCTGGGTTCTGGTGTGTTTTTTGTAACGTGAAGTATTGCCGTTCCAAGGATAAATTCTTCTGTCTGTGATTACCTCATCTTGTGAAGTAGGCTGGTTGCCTTTCAAAGCCAAAGCGGCATATTCCCACTGGGCTTCTGTAGGCAGAATGTAATCAGGCAATAGAATACCGTCTTCAAAAGTAACCGGCCTTTCTCCGCCAGAAACGTTGTCTTTGAGGTTTTTCTTTACATTGCCCTGATACTGACCAGCCAGGTATGATTTGGTATTGAAAGTTTCAGAATCTTTCTGATCCGGTGAAGGATTGAGAATACCTCTTTCAATAAGGATCATTTCGTTGACCCTGTCACTTCTCCAGGAAGCATATTTGGTTGCTTGTTCCCAGTTAACACCTACCACCGGGTAAGAGTCGTAAGATGGGTGTCTGAAGTATGTCTCCACGAGTGGTTCGTTGAAGGCAAGTTCTTCCCTCCATACCAGGGTATCAGGAAGTGCTTCTCTCCACACACCAGGATAAGAAACATAGGTTTTTCTCAACCAGTGAAGGTATTCGCGGTAATCGATATTGGCAACCTCTGTTTCATCCATATAGAAAGAAGAAACGGTAACCCTTCGGGGAACGTTGTTCCACTCGAAAGTAACATCCTGCTCTGTAAGACCCATGTTGAAGGTACCTCCTTCAATAGGAACAAGATTGGGACCGATGATCTGGCCTTCGTAATCCAGTTTTTGGAAACCACCCCATTCAGGGTCGTTGTAATTCCAACCTGTGGTAGCAGATTTTTCAACACTCTTGCTACACGCACTTAGCAAAAGTACGATAGAGAAAAGACCAAGCGTGAACCTGAACATTTTATTCATTTAGCACAAAAAATTTTAATTTTAATAAACCCCTTTATTCAAATCAGGCGACAAATATAATTAAAAAATTGATCGAAGGCCATTTTTATTGTGTTTTCACAAAAAAATGCAGACCAATGACCCAAAAATTACATTGTCTTCCAAATGTCATCACAAATTGTACCAGAAATTGATTTGGGTCGATTTTTTAACTATAAATGCAAAAAAAAGTAGAGCCCTGCCGTCAAATTCCTGATGGCCAAAATGCTATGGATTAACGTTTTTTTTCACGTTTTATTGTGATTACCTGAATAGTTGCAAACAATCGTTGAGTTTTGACCTTTTTGGCTTTCCGTTTCCAAAATGATAAGAAACCGCAACTTCATGGCTGCCACCGGTGCCGATGGTGAGTCCTGAGAGGGTATAATCAAAGCTATAGCCCAGGGTAAATTGGGTAGTTCTGATGCCAGCATGTAAGATCAAAGCATCACCATTTGATCCCGATTGACGGTACCAAACACCTCCAACCAATTGATTGACAGCAAGGTAAATACCTGCATTGAGTTGTGAAAACGAAGCCTGCCTTGTGTAGAGCACCGTTGGCGACCAAAATGAATACAAGCCATTGACTGCTTTTCTACCCATTTTAAACTGGTAGCCCGCATTGACAGACCATCTCATAGGTAAGCCTGTATAATTTTCTAAATTACTTTTGAGAAAACGATCCTCGGGAGTGTTGAGGTGGTCGATTGAGAAGCCGAGGTAATATTGCTCATTGTACAATAGCAAGCCAGTGCCAATATCGAGGTAGGCCCTCCTTGAGTTGGAGGGTTCCACTTCGGTGGAAGGCAGGTAGCTGCCACCCGGTGTAATGTTGCCCCCGGAAGCAGCAATGGCATCGTAAAAGAGTAGTTTTTGCCAATTGAGGGACTTCTGGATCAAACCAGCTTCAATGCCGCCTCTTATGTAGGTATTGTCTCCAACAGTAAGCCGGTAAGCCACCATACCCGATATCCTCGAAGTACCCAGGGCTCCATCACCCGCCACATCCCTGTTGATTTGCAAGCCAAGACCCAAATTGGAATCATCAAAAAACTGGTCATAACCCAAAGCAAAGGTGTTGTAAGCGGCAGTCAGGCCCGGCCATTGCAACCTGTAAACGGCGGTCAGGTGGGGATTGTCGCTCAGTCCTGCATAGGCAGGGTTTAACTGCAAAGGCGTACTAAAAAATTGAGAAAAAACCGGATCCTGCGCCGATAATCGGAATGGTAAGCAGGCAATGCTCAAAAATAACCACAACCACAGCCCTTTCCTTGCCTCACCTGGCAGTTTTGTTTGAACAAAAAATCGCTTGTTGAGATGTTGCGGCATACCGATTAAGGCATTTTTTAGTTAAAACGACAAAGATACCCGAAAATGATGTGCAGATTTAACATTTGTTGAACAATCTTGGTTTTTATGATGTCGTTTATTCTGCGATTGCATTTTTCGGACATAATATCAAAGTTGGCTTGTGTCCAAACCTCAAATCACTTAAATTGCACATTTAATCGAATGAAAAACAACCTTATGCTCAAAATCTGCTCTGGCTGGAGGAATAACGATGACAGTTCAAAATTCCGCACAGCAACTGCACTGCTATTTACTTTTTTGGTCTTCCATACCGTGGTGAACGGTCAGATTTTCCCCGTTACCCGATCTGTTTTGGCGGATGGAAGTATATACAGGTTTGGCATTGGTAAAACTGGTGTTTACAAACTCACAAAAAAGATGCTGGATGATGCGGGCGTAAATACTTCCAGTCTCAACCCAAAGGAAATAAAAATATACAGCAGCAACGGTGGCACACTGCCAGAAGCGATTTCACAGTCTTATGCCGATGACCTTATAGAACTGCCGCTCTATGTGACAGGTGAAGAGGACGGCAAAATGAATGACAATGATGCTATCTACTTTTATGCAGAAGGTGCAGACCACTGGAAATACGAAAATAGCAGCAAATTGTATGTTTTTGACAAAAATATATATGCACAGAAAAACTATGTGTATCTTAAAATTTCAAGTGGCAATGGCAAAAGGATCACTACTGCAAGCATAGCCGACAATCAGGTTACCTTTGAAACCGGCAGCCAGACCGTTTATGATATTTTTACCGAGGATAAGACCAATATGCTGGGTTCAAATGCAGCCACCATTGGTTCCGGAAAATTGTGGGTTGGCGAATACCTGGTGAACAATCAGGAAAGAGACCTGAGCAAACAATTTGATTTTAAAAACAGGGTAACCGGCACTCCCTTAGAAATTACAACTGCCTGCTATGGGAGGTCGGACCGGGAAGGAAGATTCACCCTGAACATAGATGGTCAGAGTTTTACTGCCAGCACCAGTGCTGTGAGTCTGGGTGATGCTGAAGCGATATTTGCTCGTTTGGGCTATATCCAAAAAAGTACCACACCGGCCACCAACACACCCAAAATTACTTTGAAGTACAGTACAGCAGGAACCGGAGACGCCTGGCTGGATTACATACAGATCAAAAGCACCCAAACCATTATGCCGGGAAATGCACAATGGGTGGTAAGTCACGCATCATTTGCCGATCACCCTTATAGCAAGGTCAAAATAAGTGGTGACTTTAGCAATGGTCTTGCGTGGATGGTCAATGATCTTGGCAATACCACAGCTTATGCGATCAACAATGGAGGGGTTGCCTTTCCTACAGGTAAAGAGGATGTGCGGTTGCTTTTATTTACTTTATCATCTGCCCTGAGCCCTGATGCCGGTGTAAAACTTGCCAACCAGGATTTGCATGGTATTGAAGAAACAGAATTGTTGATTGTATACCATAAAGATTTTGAAGAAGCAGCCAAAAAAATTTACAACCATCGCAAAGTCCACAATGGTTACAAAGTGGCTATGGCAGAGACCGAACAAATCTATCAGGAGTTTGGCAGTGGAAGGGCAGATCCCAGCGCCATCCGCAATTTTGCCAAGATGATTTATGACCGATATCCTTCATTCAGGTATTTGTTGTTGGTAGGTGATGGCAGCTTTGATTACAAAAAATTGATGCCCTCTGTACCCTATCAAAACTTTATACCTGTTTACGAAACCGATGAGTCACTTTATCCCATCAACGCCTTCCCTACAGATGACTATTATGCTTTGCTGAGCAACAATGAAGGTGCCAATCTCAAAGGCGCGCTCGATATAAGGGTGGGTCGACTCACTGTCACCACAGCGCAGGAAGCTATGGATGTGGCAGATAAAATAATCCGCTACGATGTAGCTACCGAAAGATTTGGTGAATGGAGGTTAAAAACCGGTTTTTGCGCCGATGATGAGGATGGCAATTTGCACGTAAATGATGCAGATGGTATTGCCATAGAAGCCTTTGCCAGGAATCCACTGATCAACCAGCAAAAGGTTTATCTCGATGCCTATCGTCAGGAAAATACACCCGGAGGCGAGCGCTACAATGATGCTACGGCTGCCATCAACCAGCAGATGGATCAGGGGCAGCTGGCCTGGTGCTATCTCGGACACGGAGGTCCCAAAGGTCTTGCCCAAGAGCGTGTGGTGAAGCTCAACGACATACAAGCATGGACAAACAACCACCAACTGAGCTTGCTCATTACGGCTACCTGTTCGTTTTCAGGATACGATGATCCAAGTGTATTGTCGGGTGGAGAATTGGCGTTACTCAATCCTAAAGGAGGTGCCATCGGCTTGCTGACAACAACGAGACCTGTTTATGCCGACAAAAACAAACGACTCACTTCCAATGTTTTTAAAAATCTTTATGCCCGGGAGAATGGCAAAGCCTTGTCTTTTGGTGAAATTATTTTGCGTGCCAAAAATGCATCATCTCAAGATACAACAGAAGACAATGCCAGAAAATTTACCCTGCTGGGTGATCCCTCACAGTTGCTGGCCTTGCCTGAAAACGACATTGTAATTACGCAGATAAACGACAAGGATATATCCGTATTTAATGATACGATTGGAGCTTTGGACAAGATTAAATTCAGTGGTGAGGTGCGCGATTATACCGGAGCATTAAAGTCAAATTTCAACGGTGAACTCAATTTGACCTTGTACGACAAAGCGTCACAACTCAAGACATTGGCCAACGATGAAGAAAGTTATGAAAAGAACTTTACCGTTTACAAAAACATCATTTTCAAAGGAAGGGCCAACTGTATCAATGGAAAATTTGAAATCGAGTGCATCCTGCCCAAGGACATCAATTATCAATTGGGTAAGGGTAGGATCAGCATGTATGCCAACGATGCGGTGACAGATGCCGCCGGCTATTATGGAGGGCTCAGCATAGGCGGTAATAGCAATACCACTGTGAATGATGATCAGGCGCCGGTAATGAATTTGTACATGAACAGCACAGAATTTGTTTCCGGTGGCATTACAGATGCCAATCCCAAGCTGTTGATCAAGCTGGCTGATGACAATGGTATCAACATCACCGGTAACAGCATTGGGCACGATATAACAGCGAGGATTACCGGTCCGGATTATGATGAAGAAGTAGTATTAAACTCCTTTTATACCGCTACCCCCAATAACTATCAAAGTGGAGAAGTCAACTATCCCCTCACAAAGCTCAAAGCCGGGTTATACACGGTTAATGCCAAAGCCTGGGATATAGCCAACAACTCTGTGGAAGGAAGAACAGAATTTAGGGTAGTAAACGGGGATAATAATAAATTGGAGAGGGTGGTTAATTATCCCAACCCATTTACGACCAACACCGAATTTAGTTTTGAGCACGATTTGGCGGGTCTGGAATTACAAACAACCATTAGTATTTATACCATCAGTGGCAAGTTGGTCCGTAACATCAGTGAACGAAAAATGGCTGATGGCTATCGTTTTTCGAAGATCTACTGGGATGGAAAAGATGACTTTGGGACTAACCTGGCCAAAGGAATTTACCTGTACCGCATTGTGATACAAGCACCCAATGAAGGGCTGAGAAGGGAAAGCGGGTTCATGAAGATGGTTAAAATATAATCACTAAGTATTGACTATCAACTATTTAATATTATAATTTTTTCCAATAAACATTCAATGTTGTGTATATATTAAAAAATTATTAAATATATATATCTTTGTAAAAAAATTGAATTAAATAAAATTGCCATTTTAGATACTAATTTTAAGGTAAGTCCGTTTGAACAATGCCCGGCTTGGGCAAAATCGGTCTGTTAAACCATAAAATGATACCTTTGCAGAGCAAAAACCAGAAAAATCAAATTTGATGAAAAAAGTCTTTTCAATCCTAATAACCATACTTGCAGTAACTGGTGTTTTTGGCCAGTCGATCTTTGACGCTGAAAAAAACTGTACCCTTGACGCCAACGGCAATTGTTTGCCCACTCCGATTCTCACTGCCATGCCATTTTTGAGAATAGCGCCTGATGCCAGGGGTGGTGCCATGGGAGAAGCTGGAATCGTGGCGGATCCCTCAGCAGCCTCAATGCATTACAACGCATCCAACCTTGCTTTTGCAGAAGATAAGAATGCCATCTCACTCAATTTTACCCCTTGGTTAAGAAATTTGGGACTGGATGATTTATACCTTACATATCTTGCTGGTTATACCAAGTTGGATAAGTACCAGACCCTTGGCTTTAACGTGCGTTATTTTTCTTTAGGTTCCATATTTTTTACAGATAATCAGGGTGGGTCAACCGGAGAAGGTCGTCCGCGGGAGTTTGAGATTGGAGCAGCTTATGCCCGTAAATTGGGAGATAACTTTTCAGCGGCTGTTTCCGGTAAATTTCTATTTTCAAGTCTTGCACCAGGTCAGATATCAGGAGGCATAATCATTAACAATGCTACGTCATTTGCCACTGACGTATCGCTTACCTACCGCAAAAAGACCAAAATATCTGATTACAATGGTTACTGGGCCATTGGCATGAACATTTCCAATTTGGGGGCAAAGGTTACATATACCGACAACATCGACAAGGATTTTATCCCTACCAACCTTGGCATTGGCAGTATGCTCAGGATAGATTTTGACGATTATAACACTCTGGCTTTTTGTCTGGATGTCAATAAATTGCTGGTACCTTCTCCATGGTCAATTGAAAATCCGAAGTGGGATGCCAACAAAAACAACATTGCAGATTGGAGAGAAAAGACCCTGTTTCAAGGAGTATTTGGATCATTTGGTGATGCACAGGCAGGCTTTTCTGAAGAGTTAAAAGAGTTTTATTACAGCATTGGCTTAGAGTATGTGTACAGCAAACAATTTGCAGTCCGATCAGGTTATTACTATGAAAATGCGCTGAAAGGAGCAAGGAAGTTCTTTACCATAGGAGCGGGCATTAAGTACAATGTATTTGAATTCAATCTTTCCTATCTGGCACCCAGTTCTATTCAGCGCAACCCATTGGACAACACCTTGAGGTTTGGGTTGAATTTCAACTTTACAGGGCTGAAAGAAAGCCTGCAGGATGAATAAGTAAAGATCAAAAACAATCAAAGAAATATTACTACCATGAAATGGATGATGATTTGGCCCCTTCTGTTGGCCTTGTCATGCAGGGGAAATGCTGAGGCTGTCTCTGTTGTTAAACAAAAAGAACCAGAGCCGGTCATGGGAGGTCCCACCCATTTGACCATGACATTTAAGGATTTTGAATTCAATGGCTTTGCCCGGTTGATTGGTTTTTATTCAGACCAAAATTACCTGGTAGACAGTACAGCAGTGACCAATGGAAAAATAGATTACAGCAACCCGAAAGGGCTGGCACAGGGCATCTATTACGTCATGTTTACCGGACGAAAAGAATTTATCCAAATCATCATGGGTGAAGACCAGGAGTTCGACATGCAACTTTCACTTTTCGATCCCCTCAATACCATGGTAGTGACCGGCAGTCAGGAAAATGAATTGTTTTATGAAAACATGCGGTATGAGACCAATACCATAGGGCCCAGGATGAATGAGTTGAATGCCCAGGTGAAAAATACAGAAATGGGCAGTGAAGCATACATGGCGCTCAAAAAAGAACGGGATGGATTGGAGGCGCAGCGTTTGCAAAAAATATACGAATTACGGGAAAAGTATCCAAATTTACTATTTACCAGTTACAAATATGGAGGACAAAATCCAAAACTTCGTGAAGAGCTTTCAAAAGAGTTGCAGGTTGTACAATACCGCAAAGAATTTTGGGACAACGTTGACTTTTCGGATACACGATTGCTTCGTACTCCTATGTTTGGTATAAAATTGAAACGATTTCTCAAAGAGTTGACCGTTCAGCATCAGGACAGCATCCTGGTCTCTGCACACCAACTGATGGCCAAAATTATGGACAAGCCCGAATATTATAAAGTAGTTGCCAACTACGTTGTACTTACTTATGAACCCGGCAAGTGTCCGATCATGGATGCAGAAAAGATTTTTGTTGACATGGTGAGGAAATACTTTACCAGAGAGAGGGCTTTTTGGTCTGATACACTACAAACAGACGCCATCCAAAGCAGGGCAACCGAAATGGCACAGAGTTTATTGGGACTGAAGGGGCCAAATGTAATCTCTACGGACCCCATGGGCAAGAAACAAGAGCTGATGGCCAAGACCGCTGATTATGTGGTGGTATACATGTTTAACCCCGACTGTGAACATTGTATGGTAGAAACGCCCAAGTTGCATAAGTATTTTTTGGAAAACAAAGACAAGGGCATTGATGTATATGCCATAGCCATTGACACCGATGATGCCAAGTGGAAGGCCTACATAAAAAAGAATGGTTTAAGCTGGACCAACGTGCACGATCCCACCAACAGATCCATCTATGCCAAATATTATGTAGATGTGACCCCTGAAATTTACGTGCTCAACAAAGAGCGTAAAATCATAGGAAAGAACCTAAAGACTGATCAGATTCAAATCATCATCGACAGGGATAAAAACAAGGGCAAATCATAGGATACCGAGATGAAGTCTGACCATTGATTTGGTGAGCACAAATAGTTTTTCTGCGTTGGGTACCCTAATCCTTTCCGACATGAGGGTAGACACCGGTTTGATTTTTATTTTCTCAAATAGTCTCAGGTAGTATTTAAACGCCGAATAGACACCCAATCTGCAACAAGCTGGCAGTCTTTTGATGCCTTCGCGGGCGTGGATAAATTCTGCCTTGATTTCTGCTTCAATGCGGGCTTTGTCGTCAGTGGAAAAATTATTGAAGTCTACATTTGGGAAGTATACCCTACCACGGTCGCTGTAATCACTTTTCATGTCGCGCAGGAAATTGACTTTTTGGAAAGCAGAACCCAGCGAGCGGGCAGGCGCTTCCAGATCATGGTACAATTCAGGCTGGTGGCTTACAAAAACTTTGAGGCACATCAGGCCTACCACCTCGGCGGAACCGTAGATGTATTTATTGTACAGGTTGTGGTCGTAAACGATGGTTTGTAAATCCATTTCCATGCTGTCTAAAAAAGCATGGATGTGCTCATGGAGGATGCCATACTCATTGACTACTTCCTGAAAAGCATGGAGGACTGGATTGAGGCTTACCTTTCTTTCGATGGCCAGGAAGGTTTCTTTTCTGAATTCTTCCAATAGCTGCTGTTTATTTTCACCACGGTAGGTATCAACTATTTCGTCTGCCAGCCTCACAAATCCATAAATGGAAAAAATGGGTTTGCGGATGTTTTTGTGAAACATGAGGATGCCCAGACTAAATGAAGTGCTGTAATTTCTAGTGATGAGTTCACTGCATTTGTGGCTAACAAAATTATACAGATTATCCATTGTGTTTATAGGTTTTTAATGATTGAATGGGCAGCCAAACGACCGGAAATGATAGAAGGCGGCATGCCGGGGCCGGGCAGGGTAAGTTGACCTGCAAAATACAGGTTGTTGAGTTTTTTGGACTTCATAGTAGGTTTAAGCAATGCAGTCTGCGATAAAGTATTGGCCAGGCCATAAGCATTGCCCTGGAAAGCATGGTAATCGCTTTTGAAATCCGAAATGCCATAACTTCTTTTATAAACAATGTGTTTGTTTAAGTCGATACCTTTTACTGCTTTGAGTCGGTTGAGCACAATTTGAAGGTATTGCTCTCTAACAGTTTCATCGTCGCCACTAAGTTTGGTAGAAATGGGTATCAGTACAAACAAATTTTCCTTACCCGGTGGCGCAACGGTGGCATCGGTGACCGAAGGGGCGCAGAGGTAAAAGAGGGGCTTTTTGGGCCAGGCATGGGAGGTATAAATTTCTTCGGCATGCGCGCCAAAATCTTCATCAAAAAAGAGATTGTGGTGTTTGATGCCCGGGACTTTAAAATCTATGCCAAGGTAAAATAGCAAGGATGAAGGTGCAAGCACCCTTGAATTCCAATATTTATCAGAATAATTTGACAGATGGTCCGGCAGCAAATGGCGATCTACATGATGGTAATCGGCTGCTGCGATGATGGCATCACATTGGTGGGTGCCGGAGCGGGTTTCTACACCGGTAGCTTTGTTGCCATTATAATGGATGCTTATTACTTCTTCGTTGGTGTGGAATTGAACTCCCAATTCGCGGCCAATTTTTACAAAGGCGTCGATGATTTTGTACATGCCACCCATGGGGTACCAGGTACCCAGTTTTAGATCGGCATAATTCATGAGGCTGTAAAGCGCCGGTGTTTTTTGGGGTGTAGCGCCAAGAAACAAAACCGGGAATTCGAGGATTTTGATCAATTTGGGATTGCTAAACTTTTTCCTTACCTGGTTGGAAAGCGAGCTGAGCATATCTAGTTTAAAGAGTGCGGATACCACTTTCCATTCCATGAACTCAAACCATGACTCTCCGGGTTTCCATACAAATTCCTGCATACCCGTTTTGTACTTGTACTCAGCTTCTTCAAGGAATTGATCCAATTTGGCAGCACTGCCCTTTTCGATACTTTCAAAGAGGGTGCGCAATTGGTCGTAATCGGCTGGGAGGTCAACCTCATCGCCCGGGCCAAACACCACCTTATAGGAAGGGTCAAGCCTGGTGAGATCATAAAAATCAGCAGTAGTATGGCCGAAGTATTGGTAAAAATCTTCAAAGACCTCGGGCATCCAGTACCAGGAAGGACCCATATCGAAAGTGAAGCCTGCAGCATGAAAGACGCGGGCCCTGCCGCCGGGCATTTCATTTTTTTCATAAACATGCACCTCTCTTCCCGCTTTGGCGAGAACAGCGGCAGCAGCTAAGCCGGCAAAACCTGAACCTATTACTCCAATTCGTTGCATGGATTAGAAACACCAAAAGTTCAACATTGTTTAAGTTTTAATAAATATTTCTTAAACAAATATGTAAAATTGTCGAAAAAATGAGCTGAAAGGAAATAAAACGCGGAATAGAGGTCAAAATGCGTCATTAATTTTGTTGAAAGCGTTGGGTAAGTCCAGAATCCAAAGAAAATTCTACAATAAAAAAAAGTCAGGTTGGTAGCAACCTGACTTTTGTGGTGATTTTATTTGCCGGCGTTCCGGCGAAGAACTCAAATTAAATTATTCTACACAGATGAAGCGGTAGTCGGATTCAACACCGTTCACATTTACTTTTACATTGTAAACTCCAGCCTGAAGCTTCAGTGGAATGGTTTTTTCCATAGTATTTGCATCCATGGTTTGTTTGATCACATTTGACATAACAAGTCGACCATCGATGGCATAGATGCTAGCCTGAACGAAGGCACCCCTTGCCGCGTTGACTGACAAATTGATGAATGAACTGGCAGGATTGGGATAAATCCTTGCAGAAAAATCTGCATTGCTAATTTTAACTGCTGTTTCTGCCTGACTAACCGTTTGAGTAGAAGTTGCTTTTTCCAGATCTTCTGCGCTGGTAACTTTTAGGTTGAGGGTTCTGCTGGTAGTGCAACCCACTTCAGAAGTAACAGTAAGGGTGTATTTGCCTGCTTTTTCAGCGTCTACTCTTGCGAAAACCACATCTTTACCCTGGAATTTAAAGCCATTGGGGCCTGTCCAAAGGTAAGAAGCAGCATGTTGCCAATCTCCAGCTTCCAATACTACGGTTTCACCAACCATGACTTCCAATTGATCCTTGATATTGCCCTGAGGCAAAGCAGGATGAACGGTTGGCAGGTTGCCACTGTATTTCTGTGCAGTACCGCCGATGGTAAAGCCATTGCTAAAGTCGCCGCCTCTCATGCCATCAGCTGCGCTGTTGGGATCCCTTTGATTGTCGAACAACCTTACGGCTTCTCCGCACATGGGAAGAGGGTAAACATTGAAGCTAAACAATTTAACTTCATCGCCTTCTCTCAATTCGTTGTATTGGCCGGTTGGTGACAACTCTGGCGTAATGCTCACGATTCTTGATCCTCTGAGGTCAGCAGGATTTTCGATTTTGTTGGTAATGTACCATTTAGCCGGCTTGCTGCCTCCAAAATGAAGGTTGTCTTGCAAGGGCATGTGGGTTTCAATGATGTTCATTTCAGCTTCTGCTGGCAACACAAAGGAAACCTGCGCATTGAATTGAATCCTTTCCTTTTTGGTGAAGGCATTACCCTCAGCCACGTGCATGTAACAATCGTACAAAGACGTTTGAGGGTTAAACTTCAATTGGAAATTTACTTTCTTTATTTGGGCCGTCAAAGGTAAATTCAAGCACATTACAACTGCTGAAACCTTGGCCAATGATGAGAATGTTATTTTACAAGCCATTGGAAATTAACATTTTAGTTTTAAATATTAAAAATTTGTTTAATGTCTTATCACTCAGTGCAAAATCTGTGCCGAGATTCAATTCCATAGTATAGACAGCTGGAAATGCCCATACCCTGATAGCGGCTGAAAGTTTTTTTTAATTTGCTCAATATTTTGCAATTTAACTATCACTTATTGAAAATGAATATGAAGGGATAGCTGGGAATATTATCCCACAATAATACACACGATGTTGGAAATCAGTGTCTTTAAGGAATCCAAAACCCCAACTTGGTCAAAAAACTGACAATTCAAAATGGTGATTCTAGATAAATTCTATTTTAAGTTTCAGTTCAGCAATTTCCACTTAACTGCATTATTTGGGTATTTGCTCCAGAAAAAAGTCAAAATTGGTCAGGTACTCAAAATTTAGAGGGTAGAATATTATTTGTGCATAGAGCATATTTTTATCATCTGCGGGATTGTCAAACTTGATTTTGCCATCCAGATTATAATCGCCCTGATAATACCCATAGGCAAAATTATAGTTGGAATTTCCTGATAGATTATCGGGGTGGGATAAGATATCGAAGAAAAGCGAATTCAGGTCATCCGATGGATTGGTAAATTTGATCTTTCCATTTTTTACAAAATCACCCGACCATAGAGCACGATAGCCCGGTTTGATATTTCCGTTTTGTGCCAGGCCAGTATAATCATAGCCATTGTTTATTGTGGTGCCAAAGTCAAATGGCTGGGTGAGGTAGCTGGTAAAATCAACAAGGGCCGTGGCATTGGTCTTTTTGGACATGACCCCGAGGTGTGTTCTATGATGGAGAGCAATAAAGCAGCTGTCAATTTGAGTGCCTCTAAAAATTACACTGCCATTTCCTGTAAGGTCTACCACATCTCCGTCTCTCTGAATTAGTGCTGATCTAGTTGCCAAAATTTGGGTTGGGTTGGATTTATTGCGCAATTCAACAAAGACCCAATCTACAATGGCATTGTCGCCCGTCACTCCAAAAACAGAAGTTGAATCAGAAATGCGCTGGTATCTACCCATGTCTCCGGGCCATTTGTGAATGAAGTTTTGTGTCATATCAGAAAAGGCTGTGGCAAACTGGAATGGATCTGCCAATGGTATCAAATTTTTACCCGTATTGGGTTCGTTTCTCAGATCGTCTCTCATCATTGGTTTGCCTGTTGAAGAAAGCGAAGAGCTGTTCATCAAAGCACCTTCCAGAAAAGCCTTGATCCTGATTTTTAAATCTCTAAATACAAGGATGTGCGCTGTGGCTTTGGAGCAGGCTGAAGGAGTTCCGTCGTCACAAATGGTATAGACTATGTCCAAAGGTCCGGCGAAGCTGGCAGTAGGTGTAAAATACAATAAACCGGTATTTGTTATATAATACCTTCCCTGGGGCAAGATCACCGGTGTTGCGGCACTACCAACGGCTATTGTTTGAAAATTATTTCCCTCAGGATCTGAATCATTGATCAACAAAGGGCCAATCAACACAGAATCCGAACGAGTAGTAAATAGATCATCAACAGCCACAACCGTATTGATTGCTGTCGAATCTGCGATGGTGATGATGCAAACTGCTGTGTCACAAAGTGTGGATACAACATCACTGCAAAAGCGGTAATAAAGCGTATCCAACCCTCTCATCGAAGGTGTTGGTGCATAATAAAGGGTATCTGATGAATCAAAGTCTGCACTTCCTTTGGCAGCATCTGTGGTAACTAGCTGGCTTTGGCGTGAGAGAAAACAATCATCATTGGTTATACATTTGTCGTTGCAACAGAGGTTGATGAGGCAATTGCTTGCCGGGTTGTCTTTGTTAATTACGGTGATCATATCTGTATTCACTATCGGGAAATAATCCTTTCCATAACGATTGACAAGGTAGATGGATAAATTTTGATTTTGACATTGCAATGAAGCATAAATCCTGCATACCGGAACGATGAATTCATACCTGCCGGGCAAATCTCCAACAAACGTATAGGTCCCTGAAGACTGAACGGTCAGAGTAGCCGTTGCACCCATCGGTTTTTTTAGGGTTGTTGTGGCATTGGAATACGATGTGCCCGGAACCTCATCATTGGTAGCCAAATTTCCGGT
>CALMWS010000305.1 GCA_937870795.1 uncultured Bacteroidota bacterium
AAGGGGTACCGATTCTTGCCCCTGCAGCAGTGAAGCTGGTGAAGGGGTACCGATTTACTAGTTTACTGATTTTTGATTCTTGCCGCTGCAGCAGTGAAGCGGTGAAGGGGTACTGATTTTCGGTTTCAGGATTATACCCTAACAGTGTCAAATTTTTTCAGGATGTGGCCGGATCGGAGGGATCGCGGGGTATCGGGGTATCCGGGTATCGGAGGGAGCGGGGTATCGGAGGGAGCGGGGTATCGGAGGGAGCGGGGTAACGGAGCAACCGGTATCGGGATACCCGGATACCCGGATACCCCGATACCTCCGTTACCCCACCGTCTCTTCAACCAACTCTTCGAGCTCTTCTATTTCCTGGGCAAGTTCATCGAGTTCAACTTTGAGGTTTTCAATGATGAATTCCTGCCGCTCAGGAGTGTTTTTGCCCATATAGTAATTGAGGATATCTTCTATGTTGGTCTTGTCCTGTAAGATGACGGGATCAAGTTTGATGTCTTTGCCAATGAAATCTTCAAATTCATTGGGGCTGATTTCACCCAATCCTTTGAATCGGGTAATTTCAGGTTTGCCCCTTAGTTTTTTTATGGCTTCCTGCTTTTCTTTTTCATTGTAACAATAGAAGGTCTTTTGTTTGTCTCTCACCCTGAACAATGGAGTATCCAGGATGTACAAGTGGCCCTGCTTGACAAGGTCGGGGAAAAACTGAAGGAAGAAGGTGAGCAATAGCAATCGGATGTGCATACCATCTACATCGGCATCGGTAGAGATAACTACCCGGTTGTAGCGCAGGTTTTCAATGCCGTCTTCGATGTCGAGGGCGTGCTGGAGCAAATTGAGTTCTTCGTTTTGGTAAACCACTTTTTTGGTCATTCCATAACAGTTGAGGGGCTTACCCCTGAGGCTGAATACCGCCTGGGTCTCTACGTTTCTGGCTTTGGTAAGAGAACCACTGGCAGAGTCTCCCTCTGTGATAAAGATGGTAGATTCGAGCCTGGCTTCTTCGGAGAATTTTTTACCGGATTCATTCAAATGGGCCCTGCAATCGCGCAATTTTTTGTTGTGAACCGCTGCCTTCTTTGCTCTTTGGTTGGCGAGTTTTTTAATTTCTGAAATCTCCTTTCGCTCTCTTTCACTTTGTTGGATCTTGCGTAAGATGGCATCTGCCACCTCTTTGTTTTTACGAAGGTAGTTGTCGAGCTGGGTCTTGATGAAGTCCATTACAAACGATCGGATGCTGGTTCCCTCAGGGGCCATATTTTGGGAACCGAGTTTGGTCTTGGTCTGGGATTCAAAAACCGGTTCTTCCACTTTGAGTGAGATGGCACCAATGATGGAAGCCTGCACATCGCGGGTATCAAAATTTTTATTGTAAAAGTCTCTCAGTGTTTTTACGATCGCCTCCCGGTAAGCCTGTAGGTGGGTACCACCCGCAGTAGTATTCTGACCATTGACAAAGGAGTAGTATTCTTCTCCGTATTGCTGGCCGTGGGTCATGACCACTTCGATGTCTTCGCCTACCAGGTGGATGATGGCATACCTCAAGGTCTCTGGATCCGTCTTTCTTTCAAGCAGGTCGAGCAAGCCATTTTTGGAAACATAGGTCTTGCCATTAAAATTGATCTTCAGGCCCGCATTGAGGTAGGCATAATTCCAGATCTGATTTTCGATGTACTCGTGGCGAAACTTAAAATGTTTGAAAATGCTATCATCCGGAGTGAACTCAATCAAGGTACCATTGGTCTCGTCACTTTTCACGATTTTGGACTCATGCAGTAAATCACCTTTGGAAAATTCTGCGGTCTTGGCCTGGCCCTCTCTGAAGGCAGCTACTTTGAAGTGAGATGACAATGCATTGACAGCTTTGGTACCCACCCCGTTGAGGCCTACCGATTTCTTAAATGCTTTTGAATCGTATTTACCTCCTGTGTTGATTTTGGAAACACAATCCACCACCTTGCCCAACGGAATACCCCTGCCATAATCCCTGATACGGACGGTACCATCGATGATGGAGATGTCGATCTGTTTGCCATTGCCCATAACATACTCATCTATGGAGTTGTCGATGACTTCTTTCAGCAGGATGTAAATACCGTCTTCAAAAGAAGAACCGTCACCCAACTTTCCGATGTACATACCCGGGCGCATGCGGATGTGTTCCTTCCATTCCAGGGTGCGTATGTTGTCTTCGTCGTATCTGATTTCTGCCATTTTCTAAAGGGATAAGGTGCAAAAATAACCATTGCAGCAGGATTGACCAAGAATCATATATCTTTTCCTGCTAAATTATAAGATATTATAAAACAAATAATTATTAAAAAATGGTATTACACCAAATTTTATTTGCACAAAAGTTTAATTCAGCGGGTTTTTTGCCAAATTTTATTTGGCTTGTTAAATGACCCTGATATCGTTGTAATCTTCTGCCGACAACACTTTGGCAGCGAACGGGCAGGTAGCATTAATTTTCATTTGATTTTCTCTGGCATAAGCCACAGCAGCTTCCACCAATTTTTTACCAGAACCTGTGCCCTTAAGTTTTTCACTTACCTCGGTGTGATCAATGGTAATGATCAAAGGACTGTTGTGGTAGTAGGTCATTTCCCCCAATATTTCTCCCCCGGCCTGGATGTACCAGCGTCCGCGATCGTTGTTGTGATGATGTAAGATTTCCATGCCATTAAAACTAAAAGCAGGAAAAAAGGTTGCACAAGCTGTATTACACAGCCGGTTTTGAATAAATTATTAAACTGATTTGGGTTGAAAAATGAAACAAATAAAAAATATATGTCGACAATAAAGTGGTCAAATTTGTGGTCAAACTGGCATTTTAAAAATTTTCTACTTACTTCAATGCTTAAAAAACAATACTTTAAACATAAAACAAAAATCTTACGCGTAGTGCAATTAACAATCGACTTTAAAATCCATGATAACTCTAGTCTAAAAGCTTGAAATATTATTTGGTTTGAGGCAACGAAATCGGTTAAATTCGTATATACAAAGTAAAACCTTCTTACATGTACCACAGCTTATTTTCCGAGCAGGAGAAAAGGGCCTTTACCAAACTGTGTCGTTTGCTTACGGCAATTGTGATACCAATTTTATTCCTCGCCTCATCAATTCAAGCCCAGACTTTCAACGGCCAAGGCAATTTGCCCTTTCCTCCAACAGGCACTACCGGACAAACCAGTTCTATTGCAAACGTTTCAGGTGTCGGTATATTGGGAGGTTGTAAAAAAATTGAGAAGGTTACCATCGATCTGGATCACACTTGGGACGGTGATATTGCTTTGTTTCTGATCGCACCTGATGGCACATGGTTGGAACTATCTTCGGCAAATGGGTTAGCTGGTGATAACTATAAAATTACAGAGTTTAGAGATGATGCACCATTTAATATTATTTCTGGATCACCGCCCTTTAATGGACAATTCCAGGCGGAAGGGAGACAAAATGTAACGCTTGTATTTCCCTATACCAATGGTCCTGCTCCTGGAACTTTCAACTTTGAAAATACTTTTACAGGTTTAAATGCAGATGGAGACTGGACCCTCTTTCTCAATGACTGGCTTGGGGGAGATTCTGGCTTTCTCCATTCATGGTCCATCACCTTTACCTCTAATGGTACCCAGCTACAGGTAGATGCGGGAGCAGATGTTACCATTTGTCCGGGAAGTAATCCGGTGGTTCTTACGGCAAGTCCTAATTCAGCATCGCTTTATACCTATTCATGGAGCAACAATACGGGGGCGGGATATACCGTGGTACCTCCCAACGGCATTTCCACATCTCCCACTCAGACCACCATCTATACCGTAACTGTAACCAGCATCAGTGGCAACTGTACCGGCACAGATGATGTGGTAGTTAATGTACAGCCAGCGCAGGATCCGGGACAGATCAACATGACGGTAGCACCTCCCATTATTTGTGGAGGTCAACCGGCCATCCTCACTTTTACCATCGGCAGCTCCGGTAGTTGGGCATTCAATGTGGTGGCTACCAATCTTTCGGGCAATACCAATCTCGTTTACAATGTTACAGGTACCTTTTCCAGCGTACCGGTAGCGCCATCACAAACAACTACATACACACTCAACAGTGTTACCGATCTTACAACCGGGTGTATCTTTACCCTGCCCGATCCCATAGAAGTCACGGTTCAGGTAGGCAGTCCACCACAATTCAGTGTGCAGGGCCCACCTGTAATATGTGAAGGTGAAAGTTTCGACTTATCAGATTTGGTTACCTTGTTGAATGGCACTACGGTCACCTATCACGATGGCAACCCGCCCACACCCTCCAATGAGATACCCAGTTTGGTGACCCCTTCCGGCACTACCCTTTATACCCTACTTTTTGAAAAAGATGGTTGTACTGTTCCCATCAATGTCTTGCTTCAGGTTACCCCAGCCGGACCTGGCCCGGTGTTTGATGATGCTACCGTTTGTGAAGATGAAATCATCAATTTAAATACGCTGATCAACCCGGTTGTTCCCGGTGTATTTTCAGGCCCAAATGTAACAGGATCCAATTTTACCGGCAGCAATCTGGGTAGTTTTACGATTACCTTTACACCCAACAATTTGTGCCTGGATCCAGCCACCGCAGATATTAATGTATCACCGGTCATCACTTACACCCTGGGTGATGCATCGCTGTGCTCTGCAGATCCCTTACTTGATCTTTCTACACTTGCAGATCCATCGTACCCCAATGGCACGTGGACAGGACCGGGAGTATCTGGAGGTTTTTTTGATCCTTACAATCAAAGTGGCAATGTAGTACTCACCTTTACACCAGATTATGACTGCGCCAGTATTCAAACCACGATTATCGAAGTTACACCAGCGGAAATTCCCTTCCTGATTCCGACCTCTTTGTGTGAAGATGCGGCAACCATTTCTTTGGTTCCGCTGCAAGATCCTTCATTTCCCAACGGAACATGGAGCGGTGATGGTGTATCGGGCACAAGCTTTGATCCTACCGGTTTAAATGGAGATATAGTGCTGACATTTACACCAGATGAAGACTGTACCCTGCCCGCAGAAGTGGTTATCACCGTAAATCCACTGGAAACACCTGATATGGAAGGAACAGATGTATGTGACCTGGAAACGGCCTTTGATCTGACCAATCTGGAAGACCCATTTTATACGGGAGGCAGTTGGGAAGGCACATCTGTAAACGTGAATACTTTCAATGCTTCACTGGTAACAGGAGATGTTGTGCTTACCTATCAAGCCCCTGGCAGCTGTGTGTTGCCAGTTGACATTACAATCTCTGTGTTAGAAGCACAAGAACCATCACTTTTCACTGCCAATATCTGCGAGGCAGCCGGGGCACTTGATCTTACTGATCTCGAGGATCCCTCTTATACAAATGGCAACTGGTCGGGTGTCGGTGTTAGTGGTTCCATCTTTAATCCACTGAATCTGGCAGGCATCAACGTACTTACTTTTACCTCATCCGACTATTGTGTACAAGCAACAACCACTACGGTAGAAGTTGAAGAAGCAGCCAGTCCGGCTCTTGGCATAGCAGAATTATGTACCACGGGTCCGGTTTACGATCTCACCTTGCTCGAAGACCCTGCGTATAGCAATGGTTTGTGGAGTGGTCCTTCGGTGACCGGGACCGAGTTTGATCCTACCGGCCTTTCCGGCAACTACACCCTTACTTTTCAAGCCAATGGTTGTGCGTTTGAGGCCACCACTGTGCTTACAGTTAACACAGTGGGTACTCCCGTGCTAGGCTTTGAAAATATCTGCGAACAAAGCGGACTCTACAATCTTGCCTTCTTACAGGATCCAGCATTTCCTGTTGGCAGCTGGTCAGGCCCAGGCGTGACCAATAACTTCCTGGATCCCCAGGGTCAGGCCGGTAATATTGTACTGACCTTTACCCCCGACCAAGCATGCACCACCGAGGCAGTAACCGGAATGACGATATACACGGCACCTTCTGCAGTAAATGTGACTACCGAATGCCAGCCCGGCAACGCCTTTTACACCGTTAGCTTTTCCATCGAAGGGGGTGATGAAAATACATATTCCGTCAACGGCACTCCTGCAACAGCCAACTTTACTTCAGGCCCCATCGCTTCTGCTACCGATTTTAGCTTCATCGTCAATGATGCCAACAACTGCCTGCCTCAGCTTGTGCAGGGCAATAAAAATTGCAGCTGTTTTACCAATGCCGGCACCATGACCAATACATCACAGCTTTCCAGGGTTTGTGTCAACCAAAGCTTTACGGCGGCTTTCAACAACAATGCAACACTTGAAAGTGATACCTTACTCTTTGTGTTACACACCAATTCAGGTCCTGCCCTGGGCACTGTCCTGGCCATTCAGGATAATCCTACTTTTTCTTTTCCAGTTGGTGCTTCCC
>CALMWS010000306.1 GCA_937870795.1 uncultured Bacteroidota bacterium
CGCCCGTCGCAAGTCGCCCGTCGCCCGCCGCCCGTCGCAAGTCGCCCGTCGCAAGTCGCTCGTCGCAAGTCGCAAGTCGCTCGTCGCTCGTCGCAAGTCGCCCGTCGCCCGTCGCAAGTCGCCCCTCGCGTGTCGCAAGTCGCCCGTCGCAAGTCGCCCGTCGCAAGTCGCTCGTCGCCCGTCGCCCGTCGCCCGTCGCAAGTCGCCTGTCGCAAGTCGCTAGTCGCTAGTCAACCCTTCCCTTCTTATTCCACATATTGATCTTCTCCATATCCGGCTTTTCTTTCGCCAATTCCAATGATATGAGAATGTTGTATGCCTCAATCATCTTCGATTTTACAAACATAACACTCTCCTTGCGTGTATCAGGATCATAGGTAGTAATCGTGTCAATTAACTCAATGGTATTGGGAAACTTCTTCAACATCTCAGTTTCTCCAAGGGGCGATTGTACCACCTGCATGCTTTCCTTGCCGGTAGATGGATCAAAAGTAATGATGGTATCAATGACCATGGCTCTTGAAGGTTTTGGTGGCGGAAGTGTATCCCTGCTTTCTTTTAAAGGATTTGGTTTCCTGACTGTGGTGGCCGTTTTGAATGACATGCCTGCAAATAAGGCCGAAATCAATATGGCAACTCCCAAAAATGGGAAAATGCGTGGGGATGGATTTTTTGAAATCATTTGTATGCGTTTTTGAATGAATGAAGCAAAAGTGTGACACAAGACAGGGCCTGGCTTATGTTCTGTATAAACATCAAGAATTTGAAGATATGCATCTAAACCATACTGCCTGATGACGGCTTCATCGCTGATGTATTCGTGGAGTTCTCTGAAATAATGTTGCATGCGGCTTGCCAGAGGATGAAACCAAAAGACTGACCTGAATAGCAATGCAGCAAGCAAGTCTATCGTATGAAACTGGCGGATGTGGACGCGCTCGTGTGCTTCAACCTCGGGAAACAATGAAGTGCCATCTTGTAAAAACAAATAGTGGAAAAAGGTTGAAGGGGTAGGCAGTTTATCGGTAAAGATATAGATGATACCCGCATCTCCAATCTCCTTTTTGGAAGATCGCATGACCAAATACAAACGCATCAATTGTCGGGTCAGTCCGGTTAAATGCCACAACAGACCAATCAAATAAGCTACTCCCAAGGCCATCATCCAATTCAGTGCAAATAGAGCTCCAGAGCTGTCAGACGTACCCTCACTCAAGTTTTGAGGAGTAACAGCGGCATCTACAACCACTGTTTTTACGGTAATTTCTATGAGTGGAATGAAAAGGGAAAACAACATTATAGACCAAAGAACGCCCCTATTGGTTTGATGCCTTTTGCTGTTTCGTAGTAAAAAATGATAATAAAATCCAAGTACAGTAAAAATAACGGCTGATTTAAAAAGCCATATGATCATTTCATTCATGGCTTCTCTCTTTAAGTGTTTTGATCAATTTTTTCAAATCATCAGCATCCATTTCTTCTTCTTCCATAAAATATGAAAGTAGTTCCATCTTGTCTCTTTGCAGGTACTTGTCATACAGTTTCTTGAAAATCGACCGCGATGCATCTTCCCTTTGTATGATGGGATAATACTGGTGCGATTTGCCAAACTTTCTGAAGGTCAGATAGCCCTCTTTTTCCAATTTGCGAATGGTCGACAAAACTGTATTGTAGGGAGGCACCGGTGCCTTAAGATAGGCTATGATCTCTTTGGGAAAGGCCTTGCCCAGCTGCCAGAACAATTGCATGATCTCCTCCTCGAGGGGTTGTAAATTATTCATTTTTTCGTTTTAATAATGCAAATTTAGTTTTTATAACGAAAATATCGTTATATTATTGTGATTTTTTCAACAAAGCCCTATTTATTCCATCATGAGGGCAAAATATTTCTATTTTTACCTCATTCAAACCAGCCTTATGTCTGACAAAAAATTATTCCTGCTTGATGGTCACGCCCTTGTATACAGGGCTCACTTTGCTTTTATATCCAGGCCACTCATCAATTCCAAAGGCGTCAATACCTCCGCTGTAGCCGGCTTTATGCGCACATTGTGGGACCTCATGCAGAACCAAAAGCCCAGCCACATCGCTGTAGCCTTCGACCCCAAGTCTACCTTCAGGCACGATTATTTTCCGGAGTACAAGGCCAACAGAGATGCCCAGCCCGAAGACATCACCATTGCTATGCCTTTTATCCGCAAGATCCTGGCAGCTATGAAAATTCCCATTTTGTTTCTCGACAATTACGAGGCAGACGACCTCATTGGTACCATCGCCAAACAGGCAGAAAAACAAGGCTATGATGTCTATATGGTGACACCTGATAAGGATTACGGACAGCTGGTGTCGGATCATATCTTTATGTACAAACCTTCACGCCAGGGCAATGGCATTGAAATTCTAGGCAGAAAAGAAATCCTCGAACAATGGGAAATCGAAAGAGTGGAACAGGTAATTGATTCCCTTGGTTTGATTGGCGACAGTGTAGATAATATACCCGGTGTTCCCGGCATAGGACCCAAAACAGCAGTCAACTTACTCAAAGAATATGGTACCGTAGAAAATGTCATTGCCAATGCCCACAACATCAAAGGCAAAAACGGAGAACGCATCAAAGAATTTGCCGAGCAGGCACTGCTTTCCAAAAAGCTGGCTACCATTGAGATTGAATCACCAGTGACCTTCAACGAGGTAGATTTCCAGGTTGACCCCATGGACAAAGAAGCCTTAACCGAGATTTTCAAAGAATTGGAATTTAGGTCACTGGCCGTTCAAATTTTAGGCGAACAAACAGGGGTACAAACTTCTCTTTTTGAAAGTGGTGAAGAAAAAACAGAGGCAAAAACCCAGGCAAATGAAGATGCCAAATATGCTGTTGCCAAAAGAAACATTGACAATGTAACGCATCATTATCATCTCATCGATACAGCCGAAAAAAGAGCTTCTCTGATCGCTAAACTGGCGAATGAAAAAATCATCAGCTTTGACACAGAAACTACCGGCATCGATGCCCATGTGGCGGAGGCAGTAGGACTGGTATTTTCCATTAAAGCCCATGAAGCTTACTATGTGCCAGTACCTGAAAATCAGGATCATGCGCGTGCACTTATCCATGAATTTAAAGACCTGCTCGAATCCAAAGAAATACTTTGGGTGGGCCAAAATGCCAAGTACGACTCTACCATCATGAAGTGGTACGGTGTAGAAATCAATGGTCCTTATTTTGATACCATGATAGCGCACTACCTTTGCGAACCCGACCTAAGACACAAGCTTGACTATCTGACTGAAGCTTACCTCGACTACAAAATGGTTCCCATTGAAGATCTTATTGGCAAGGGTAAAACCCAACTCAGCATGCGTCAGGTGAAACTTGATAAAGTAGTGGAGTATGCAGGGGAGGACGCCGATTTTACTTTACAACTCAAACCCATTCTGGAAGAAAAGCTGGCCAGTCTGGAAATGACCACACTTTACCAAACCATAGAAGCCCCATTGATCAATGTGCTCAGGGATATGGAATATGAAGGAGTGCGCATCAATCCCGATTTTCTTGCAGATTATTCCAAAGAATTAGAAAAAGAAATCCTGAGAGTAGAGCAGGAAGTGTACAGGGAGGCAGGCACCCCTTTCAACATATCTTCGCCCAAACAGGTTGGTGAAGTGCTGTTTGAGAGGATGAAACTGCCATATAAAGGCAAAAAAAGCAGCACCGGGCAATACGTGACAGATGTAGACAAACTCACAGAAATGGCCGAAGAACATGCCATCATTGCCAAAATCCTCGACTATCGAAAATACACAAAACTCAAATCCACCTATGTAGATGCACTGCCCCAGATGATCAACCCCAAAACAGGTAGGGTGCATTCCAACTTTAATCAGGCCAGGGCCGCTACCGGCAGGCTAGCTTCTGATAATCCCAACCTGCAAAACATTCCCATCAGAGACGAAGCAGGCAGGGAAATACGCAAAGCATTTGAGCCAAGATCAGAAGAATATACGCTGCTTTCTGCCGACTACTCCCAAATCGAGTTGCGCCTCATTGCAGAAATCAGTGGTGACGAATCGATGCTCGAAGCCTTTCACTCAGGCAATGACTTTCACAAAGCCACGGCGGCCAAAGTGTACAATGTACCCATCGATCAGGTCACTGCTGAGCAACGTAGAAATGCCAAAACGGTAAACTTTTCCATCACCTACGGTGCAGGTGCCACCAACCTCAGCCGTCAGCTGGGCATTTCTCGCAAGGATGCCAAAGACCTGATCGACCAGTACTTCGTACAGTTTGCAGGATTAAAGCGGTACATGGATGAAACAGTAGCCTTTGCCAGATCGCACGGCTATGTAAAAACCATGTTGGGCAGAAGGAGAGAACTGCGCGACATCAACTCCAGAAATGCATTGGCCAGCAGCAACGCCGAAAGGGTAGCCATCAATACACCCATCCAGGGAACGGCTGCAGATATGATCAAGGTGGCTATGATCAACATTCATCAGGCCATTAGGGAGCAAAATTTAAAATCAAGGATGATCCTCCAGGTGCACGATGAATTGGTATTTGATGTTTATTTACCGGAACTGGAAGCCATCAAAGCCATCGTGTTGGATAAGATGCCTTCAGCCATACCCAATCTAAGGGTACCCATTGAAGTAGGCATTGGTGTAGGAAACAATTGGCTCGAAGCCCACTAAAACCGGAAGCCCAGAGAAGCCTGGAAGGTAATCTGGATGTCTTTGTCGGCCCTTTTGTTGATGGAAAAATCGTCGTTGAATTTCTCAAGGGTATAGTCGATGCTGTTGTCGGTAGCATCCAGTAGGCCGTACTCAAATCTGCCCCCAATGAAAAATCCTTTGTTGAGGAAATAATTGATACCGCCTACAGCTGATAAATTGAACCAGTTGATGCGATCTGCCGGCTTCAAATCATTCTGATAATACGCACCTACAATCTTGGGTACATTGACAATCTCGCCATCTACTATGATTTTTGCAAAGCCCGTATTGGTAGTTGAAGCTGCCAGCGCCAGGTCTTTGTAAAAATTGTAGTCAAGTGACTGTTTAAAGATGATCTCTGTGGGGTGTTCACTGGAATAAAATCTGACGGTGCCTCTTCCTGTAGGATTGACCAGAAAGTTGGGTGAAATACCGGCGAACAATTCAACTTTTTTCCAGGGTTGAAATACAGCCGTAATGGGCAGGCTGATGTAGGAAGTGGTAATTTCCAGGTCCAGTATCCTTCTGCCTTTTTCGTAAACCGTTTTTTCCGGTGTGTAAATGAGATAGTAACTGGAACCATCAAATTTCTGTCTTCCGCCGGTTTGGTTGTACAACAATTCTCCCCTGATCATAAAAGTATGGGACAATTTGTAGCCATAATTGATACCAAAGTGAATGCCATTGGTATAGCCATAAGATTCATTGGCTTCCAGCGGACCCGAAATGGTATTAAAATTCCATCCGGCCCTTACCCCAATGGATTGACCAAAACCCAGATGGGTAAGTAACAGCAGCAGGACAATTATTTTGTATTTCAATGCTTTGAAGCTTTTAAACGAGTGCAAAAATAACATTATGGTTGAATTTGAAACGAAAGCAGGCCACTAAATGCAGCCTGCCCATTTCTTAAATTGATGTTAATCGCTTTTTTTAGTCAGAAGTTCTGATCTTGGTGGTTTCCTTAATCCAGCATCCCACGGTAATGGACTGTCCTGGAGTCATCAAACGCTGGTGTACATCTTCCCGGTTGGGCATGTATTGGCGATACCTTCCAATGAGGGAATTGGCCTCCTTAGCCACGGCAGGGTCTATGCTTTTGGCATATTCCCACTTATCGATGGCTGGCCAGGTGACGATCTGGCTGTCCCAACCCCTGCCCGGACCACACAACGGCCCGCTGGAGGCGTATAGTTTGCCTATGAGAATGTAAGGTTCACCCCAGCCTGATTTTTGTTTGGCAGCTTCATAAGCATATTGCCTGGCTTTTGGAAAGTTTTTAACATCTCCATAGTAAATGTTGGAAATGATCAGCAGAATCTTTGCTTTTTTCTCCTTGTCGGCGGTCTCATCAACATATTTTTCGAAAAGTTTGATGGCACCATTGTAATTTCCCTTTCCATATTCATCATACGCTTGTGACAAAGTACCTGTAGCCACAGGTGCCACATAACACTTTCCATTTTTCTCTTTGGTCACTTCTGCCAATCGTGCATCGGTTTCAGCACATTTGCCGCGCACCATCCTACGGTAGGCAAGGTTGACGATGTCGCAGGAATCAGGATGTGCCTTGAACATGGCATAATACTTTCCGGCATAATATTCACAATCGTAAAAACCATCGATACCTTCCAGGCTTTCCAGCAGATCGGGCGCATATTCACTAATGACACGCCACGCATCACATTGATTGCCGCTGCAGTTGGCCAATCCGTCTTTGACAGCTTTGTCAATCAACAAGGCATACTTACTTCCTTCTTCTTTGCTCAGGTGTTCGGCCTGAACCATGTCGTAAAGCAATTTGGTAAATGGATTTACAATAAAGTATTCCATCTTTCCATTGCCCATGTCTACCGACTTTTTAAAAGTCTCGTAAATTTCTCTTTCCGGAACCAGGCCACTGAGGTTGTAATAGTAGTCAAAAGCTTTTTGCCCGATATAAGAAGCATCGGCGCCAAAACACTCTTCTCTCTTTGCCTGAATCATACGAATGGTATCAACATACAGCCTTTTTTGGGTGCTGTCATTGGTTTCTTGTATCATTTTGCTGTAGATGGTCACCCCATCGTCAAAATGACTTTTTACCCTGCCATTGGATCCAGGTGCCATGGTGTAGGCTTGTCTCCAAATGGGCAGTGCTGCCTTGTAATTGTTGTACTTCATTTGGTCTTTGTACAAAACAAAGGCGGTCTCTGCTTTGTCGCGGTCATTGCCCGACAAATCGCTAAAACTCTTACAGGGATTGGGTGGTTCCGGAGTGGGTGGTGGAGTTTCAGTAACATTAGGAGATTCAACTAACGGTGCCGTTGCCTTGGGAGAACACTGCACCAGAAAAGCTGCCATTACTGCAATGGCTGTAATTTTGTATATCTGGTTCATGGCTTGTTTTTATAAAAATGATCAATAACCGAAGGCCCGATAAAAAAAACTGTCACCTGAACCCGCAGTTTAGTCATAAAGTTAATCATTATTCCTCAAACTACGACAAGTCAGATGACAGTTATTATCAAAAACAACACAATATCCACTAAGGGACAAAGGGGGTCTTAAAAATCAAATTTAATGCCCTGTGCGAGGGGCAGCTTTGTACTGTAATTGATGGTATTGGTTTGTCGCCTCATATAGGCCTTCCATGCATCGGATCCCGATTCTCTGCCACCACCAGTCTCTTTTTCTCCACCAAAAGCGCCTCCGATTTCTGCACCGGAAGTACCTATGTTGACATTGGCAATACCACAATCACTGCCTCCTGCCGATAAAAACAACTCGGCTTCCCTGAGGTTGGTGGTCATGATGGCCGATGATAAGCCCTGAGGCACATCATTTTGTATGCGAATGGCATCGGTAACGCTACCCTCGTATTTGATGAGATACAGGATGGGTGCAAAGGTTTCTGTCTGTACGATGGACATATCATTTCTGGCCTCAACAATCGCCGGAGCCACATAATGGCCGTTGGCGCAACCCCTTACTTTTTCAACGCCACCTTTCACCAACAATTTGCCGCCTTCTTTTTTGACCTTATCGAGGGCGGCCAGATAGTTGTCTACAGCCTGGGCATCAATGAGCGGACCTACGTGGTTGCGTGCATCCAGAGGGTTGCCAATCTTTATTTGTTTGTATGCTTTGACCAATTGGGTCTTGACCTTGTCGTATACTTCGGCATGTACGATCAACCTTCGGGTAGATGTACACCTTTGTCCCGCTGTACCCACAGCGCCGAAAACCGTTGCTGGTAAAACCAATGAAAGATCTGCAGACGGGGTAACAATAACAGCATTGTTTCCACCCAATTCCAACAAACTCCTTCCCAACCTTGCTGCCACAGCCGCTGAAACAGCCTTGCCCATGCGGGTGCTGCCAGTAGCAGAAACCAAAGGTATCCTCGTATCTGAAGATAATTTCTGACCCAGGGTGTAATCTCCTGTGACCACACAGCTCACTCCTTCAGGTACATTGTTGGCTTTGAGTACACCGGCAAATAGGTGTTGACAGGCAACGGCACAAAGTGGTGTTTTTTCACTGCCTTTCCACACCACTACGTCGCCACATACCAGAGCAATCATGGCATTCCATGACCAAACAGCTACCGGAAAATTAAAAGCCGATATCACGCCTACTACACCTAGTGGGTGCCACTGCTCATACATGCGGTGTGAAGGCCTTTCTGAATGCATAGACAAACCATACAATTGGCGGGAAAGCCCTACAGCAAAGTCGCAGATGTCGATCATTTCCTGGACTTCTCCCAAACCTTCCTGCAGCGATTTGCCCATTTCATAAGAAACCAGCTTGCCCAACTCTTCTTTATTGGCTCTTAATACATCGCCATATTGTCGTACAATTTCTCCCCTCCTGGGTGCAGGCCACATCTTCCACTCTTCAAAAGCCTGGGTAGCGGCTCTCATTACTTTTTCATAGTCCGCCTCACCTGTTACACTCACCTTGGCAATCTCCTTGCCATCAACGGGAGAATAAGAGGTGATTACTCTTTTGGACGAAAACGACTTTTGTCCTGTCCAGGTACCAGGGTTGCTTGCTCCCAATCCCAGCTTTTTTAGAAAACTTGTATTCATGGATAAAATAATTGTATTTGAATGTGATAACGCCTTGAAAAGGAAACTGAATTCAGCGTCTCAATTTTCAACGCCCCTCTTTTAAAAGGCTGCAAATGTACGCTTTGTTTGCTAATTTAAGGTGATTTTGGTTGCTTTCAAACCTGGTACATTAATTGGTGCCTTAATTTTTTTTGAGGTTCGCAGGCAATTTGTTTACTTTACCATCAGATTAAATCGTCAAAAATGAAATTCTTTTCAGTTTTATTGGTTTTTACCATATTTTATTCTGTTTCTGTTCTAAACGCACAAAACAAAGCAACAATTGTTCGCACTGAACAAGCCGGCATTTTTGGCCTACCATCGCAGCTCCACCATCCATGGAAATCAAGGGTGCTCAACTACACTTCTGCTGAACACGCTTATGCCATTCCTACTGAAGAGATTTTAAAAATAAAGCAACAAATCAAAGAGGCAAAAAGACCTGGTACATCACTTACTGTTACCAAGCGATCTACTGAAAGACCGAACATTGGTGTAAATTTTAATGGCAACATCCAGGGCAACAATGTACCGCCCGACAACAGCATGGCAGTATCCGTAAATGGCTTTGTAGTTTCTGCCATCAATTCCAACATCATCTTTGCCAATAGCGGGGGTAAGGTCACTTTTACCCAAAACCTGGCAGATTTTTATACCCTGCTCACCATCGGCTCCGGTGTGTATGATCCCCGCATCATCTACGATGCAGAATACAATCGTTTCATAGCCATTGCCCTTCACGGCAATACCCCGCAAACCACCAAAATAGTAATCGCATTTTCTAAAAAAGAAGATCCTGCTGCAGGTTGGTATTACTACAACGTGGACGGAAATCCACTGGGTGACAATCATTGGTTTGATTACCCCAATGTAGGTCTCTCCAAACAGGATCTCTTCATAGCCGGCCTCATGCGCGACAATGCGGGTGACTGGCAATATTCCATTTTGTTCCAAATCGACAAGGCTTCTTGCTTTCAAGGACTGCCAATGGTATTTGGGCACTACACCGACCTTCGGAATGCCGATGGTCAGTTGGCATTTAACCTGGTACCAACCCATAATGCATGGCATCAATATCCTGATGCTTCCATACACCTGGTGAGCAATGTAGCCCAGGGCGGCAATCAATATCATTTACATACGGTAAGTGGTGCTATTGCAGGAGGCCAACCTTCTATTGCTGCACAACAATTTACCGGCCCCCAAACCGAACTGGCACCGGATGGTGTGCAACCCAATACTACCAATGTGATGAATACATTTGATAGCAGGATTTGGAACGCCATGGAGCTTAATGGAATTATTCATTTTGGTGGACACGTCAACTCCCCCAACAATACCTCAGCCCTTTTTTATGGCAGGCTCAACCCTGCAAGCGGTGAGGTAACGGCCAGTCTTTACTACCGTGACGACTTCGATTATGGTTTTCCATCTATCGCCGCCTTTGGTGAAAATGAAACAGATACACGCGTGTTGATCAACTTTCTCAAAACCGGACCCACCCTCTTTCCCTCACAGGGAGCCGTCATCTGCGATGGTAGTGGTGCTACCTACGACTGGGGAGAAGAAGTCATAGTAAAAAAAGGTACCAACTCGGTCAACGTACTGGATGGTGACCGCGAACGATGGGGAGATTATTCTACCGTGTGCAGGAGATTTTTCAATCCTTACAGCTCAAAAGCCGAAGTATGGACTACCGGCTGTTTTGGCAAAGGCAGCTATGGCACCTGGCTTACGCAGTATTTTCAGGATTCAAGTTCGTATTTTCAGGATTTTGTTGCCGATAAAACAACCATAGAGCCCCAGGCGGCTGCTAAATTTTCAATCGTTTATCCTGAAAACACAAGGGTATTAAGTTGGAATTTTGAAGGGGGGTCGCCAGCCACTTCTACTTCGCTTTCTCCCACCATTACCTTTGCCAATTCAGGAAGTTATGATGTAAAACTTACCATTGTAGATGAGGTAAATAATGATACACTTACTTATGTTAAACAGGATTACATTACGGTAATGGTCCCCATCCAGCCTCCGGTTGCCAATTTTACGGTTGACCGTGACACCATTTACCAGGGCGAAAGTGTAGTGTACAAAGATCTTTCTACCAACGAACCCGTAGATTTTACCTGGACTTTTCAAAACGGCATTCCAGCCACCTCCAAGGAGCAAAACCCAACCATACGTTATGACAAAAAAGGGTCACATTACGCCAACCTCACAGCCCGCAACATTGCAGGTAGTGACAATGAAATTAAACAAAAATTCATAACAGTACTGGAAGCCAAACCGCCCGTTGCCGACTTTGGAGCTAATATTTTATTGGGCGCAACCAATGAACCCATCAACTTTTTTGATCAATCTCAAAACAATCCATTGTCCAGAACCTGGTATTTTGAAGGAGGCAATCCAACCACTTCTACAGAAATCAACCCTACAGTGGTTTACACCAACGAAGGTAAATACGATGTCAAATTGGTTGTAAGCAATTTTGCAGGCAAGGATTCGATCACCAAAACAGAGTTTATTCAGATAGGTGGTGTTGCCACCCATGATTTACCCTTGTTTATCAGTGACCTCAACCTCTTCCCCAATCCTGCCACCGGAGATGAAATTACAGTAGAGTTTACCCTTGATAAGAAAAGAGAAATGGCCTTTGTGCTCTATGACATCAGGGGCCAGCAATATACCACCATCCATAACCAACGGGTGAAAGAAGGCAGGAATGTTTTCTATTTTTCTTCAGAAAGTCTCAGCAGTGGAAATTACATTTTGAAGCTCGTCAGCAAAGCAGACG
>CALMWS010000307.1 GCA_937870795.1 uncultured Bacteroidota bacterium
AAACTTGCAGCAGGATTATTCACTAAAAAGTGTCAACTTTTTTTAGGACGTGACACTCATTTAGTAAATCTGTACATCAGTACATCAGTACATTAGTACATCGGTACATTAGTACATCGGTACATTAGTACATCGGTACATTAGTACATCGATACATCAGTACATCACAACAACGTCACATCCCCTTTCAGGAAGACGGTATTGCCGGTTGGGTCCAGGTATTGGATGGTATACACATATACACCCGGGAGGAGTGGACAGTTGTTGAAGGTGCCATCCCACGGAGGAAGACCCTGAAAGACGTGGCTGCCCCAGCGATCATATACAGAAGCAGAGATGAGGGTGTAGCCGGGAGGGAGTGTAAAATCCCAGCTGGCATTGGGGCCGGGGGTTAGAGGAGAGAGTACGTTGGGAATGACGATGACAGCGGGTGGATTTTCTACTATGAGGTTGAAGGTGCGGGTGTAGGTACAACCACTGATGTGGGTGAGCTCCAGGGTGATGGTGGCGTTGGTATCTGTGTATAGCATGGTGGTGAAGCAGGTATCACAACTGGTGTAGGTGGACGGTAGCCATTTGACCTTCCACTCGTTGGCATCGAGGGGGACGGTAAGGGGCAGGCCCTGGCCAGGGCTGATGTTTTGGTCTGCGATGGAGGGCAGGGTGTTGAGATCGGGTAAGGAGGTAGTCATGAGGTCGAACGTTTTGAAGCAGCGGTTGCCATAGTGGATGGTAGCACTGGCGGGAGTCGTGGTGATTTGAGTGGTGGCAGTGGTATCTCCATTGCTCCAGGTGACCTGCCATGATGTGGGAAGATCGATGGTGGCTTCGTAGATGGCCACTTCACAATCGAGGTTGACTACGGGTGGTTGGGGCCAGGTGAGGCTGGTGATATACGCGTTTACGATAGAATCGCAGCCATCGCTACCGTTGAGGGTGTAACTGAAGTCTTTGGTTCCCAAATGCCAGCTTCCATTGATGAAGATAGAATCACCGGGACACAACAATTCTCTGCGGGTGGAGGTGTCCTGGGGTAATAGAGATATTTCAGCTGTGATTTCGGTGATGCAGCCAGCTTCTTCGAGGGTATATTGAAGGGTTTGGGTTTCATCGATCCATTGGCCATTTATGTTGATGGAATCACCGGGGCATAACTTGTATTTTTCGGTTTTTTGGATGCGATCTGAAAAGGTGAGGGTAAAGGTAAGCAGGGTGTCGCAGCCGGTGATGGCCTGTAGTTGGGTGGTGTAGGAGCCGGCGGTGCTGTATTCAATGCCATTGAGGGTGAGGGTGCTGCCTTCACAGATTTCGTACTGGCGACTGTCAGTGATCAGAGGGTTGACGGTTAGTTGTAAAACTTCTGTGCTGTCACAGCCATTTTGGGTGGCAAATGCCTGGGAGTAGGTGCCTGTTGCCTTGAACCACCTGCCCCATCGCTGTAAGGAATCACCGGCGCAGAGGGAGGTATTTTCAGTGTGGGTAAAAGTGGGGAGGAGGGTCAGGTGAACCTCTTCGATGCTGTCGCAGCCTTCGGGGGTGGTATAGTTGAAGGTGTAGATGCCGGCATCCTTTAGCCACTGGCCGTTGGTGAAGAGACTATCGCCCTGGCAAACGGAGGCATTGGTGCGTTGAAGCAGGGTATCGATGACGCGCAGTTCAAAGGTGATAAAGCTATCGCAATCGTATTGGTTTTTGAGTTTGATCGTAGAATTGATCTCCGTTTTCCACCACTTGCCCAGGAAGAAGGCTGAATCGCCCTCGCAGATGGTTTGGCGGGGCAGCATGATAGAATCCGGGGCAAGGACGGTGAGATCGAGGGTGACAAGTGAGTCGCAAAAGCCGGTGCGGTATTCGTAACTGCCGGGTTCAGAGAGATAGGTCTGGTGAAAAAGTACACTGTCCCCGCTGCAGATGGTGAGGTTTTCATTTCTTTTTTTGAGGGCTTGCACCGAGATGTTGACCGTATCGGCGTCGATGCAGCCATTGACATTGGTGAGGGCTACGAGGTTCAGATTTGTATCCGCGATTACCACCGTTTGCAGACAGGTATCACAGGAAACGGCAGAGGCGGGCAGCCACTGTACCTGGTCAAAGCCAGCCAGATCATAAATCAAAAGCTCGTCTTCACAGATGAGGGTGTCATTGCCCAGTTGGGGAATGAAGGAGGAATCAACTTCAAAGCGTACCGAATCGGTATAGATTCTGCCGCATACATCGGTGGCGGTGAGTACGTGCATGCCGGATGTAGCGGAGGTGTAACTGTCTTGTGTGCTGCCATCGCTCCATACATAAGAAACAAAGTTGGCTGGTGCTTGTAGGGTAAAGACTGCAGTACGACATTTGGTGATATCGGGTCCTAGATCGAGTGTAAGGGGTGCCAGGCTCAGGGCCAGGCTATCCATATTATTGAGATAATCACATTCCAGAACGGCAGTGAGGCCTTTGATGTTTTGTGAGAAAGTAGTATTGGGGTCTGCTATGTTGATGCGGAAGCTCAGCCCCGTGCGGTCTGGCTTGTCATTGGCGACGGCGAGGGTGATGGTATCTGCGTTTACGATGTGGTCATTGCCGTCTTTGGGGAAGTGGATTTGGCGGCTCAGCAGAGGCAATTGCCCACCCTGCTCGTAGATGCCAAGCAATACGCTGTCTTTTTTAAGGGCATTGTCACTTTGGTTGCGCACCACCAAGGTAAGGTACAGGGAGTCCGGTTCACAGCGGTACGATAGCCCATCCACACTGAGGTCTACCGCCGGCCATTTGACACAGCCATCCTGGGTGCGATAGGTAGCCTGGCACATAAAGGTATTGTAAGGCTGGGGGCAGGTGGTCTGGGCACAGCTATCGGTATCAAAAAAAGCCGCGTTTTTTTGTGGCTGGCGGGGTATGGTGAGGTCGTCATTGACATTAGTGATGTGATAGCCCGCCTGGTTCCATACACTGCGGGCAGGTGCCCAGGGGAGGTTGGCGGATTCGAAGC
>CALMWS010000308.1 GCA_937870795.1 uncultured Bacteroidota bacterium
TTGATCCTCTGACTATTGGGGGTTTGTCGTTGCCACGCGGTTAGCGCGTGGTGCCTTCGCTAAATTGATCCCTACAAACCTACGGCTCATAGGGATCAATTTTTTCAGCTTTGCTGAAACCGCTCAGTTATCCTTCATATAATCCTCTATCGGATTACAGGTGCAAACGAGATTTCGATCACCATGGGCATTGTCAACCCTTCCAACGCTGGCCCAGAATTTGAAGCCGGTTTTGAGGTAGGGCAATGGATAGGCTGCTTTTTCTCTCGAATAAGAGTATGGCCAATTGTCGGCACAAACCACGGCAGCGGTATGTGGGGCATTGCTCAAAACATGATTGTGGGCTTGCATTTCTCCCCTGGCTACCTGGTCTATTTCTTCTCTGATGTTTAAAAGTGCGTCACAAAATCGATCGAGCTCGGCCTGATTTTCGCTTTCTGTAGGCTCAATCATAATGGTCCCGGCTACCGGAAACGACAGGGTAGGCGCATGGAAACCATAATCCATCAATCTTTTTGCTACATCTTCGGCACTCACATCGGCAGCTTTGAAAGGTCTGAGATCTATTATCAATTCGTGCGCAGCTCTGCCATTGGCTCCAGTGTACAAAACACTGTATTTTCCTTCCAATTTAGCTTTGATGTAGTTGGCGTTGAGAATGGCGTATCGGGTAGCATCGGTAAGTCCCTGGCCACCCAACATTCGTATATACGCATATGATATCAACAAAATAGATGCACTGCCCCAAGCCGCAGATGATACAGCGGGTATTGCTTTATTACCTCCGGTAGTATTGTACACATGGCCCGGCAGGTAGGGAGCAAGTTTGTCGTTCACACAAATTGGGCCCATACCCGGTCCTCCACCCCCGTGCGGAATGGCAAAGGTCTTGTGGAGGTTGAGGTGACATACATCGGCTCCAATTCTACCCGGACTGGTAAGACCTACCTGTGCATTCATATTGGCACCATCCATGTATACCAAACCACCATTTTGATGGATGAGGTCACAAATTTCCATGATGGTGGTCTCAAATACTCCGTGGGTACTTGGATAGGTCACCATTAGTCCCGCCAACTTGTCTTTGTATTGATCTGCTTTGGCGCGCAAATCAGTCATATCAATATTGCCGCTCTCGTCACAAGCCACCACTACTACCTCCATGCCCGCCATAACAGCGCTTGCAGGATTGGTGCCATGCGCAGAAGAGGGGATCAACACAGCAGTGCGATGTGCGTTGCCGTGATCCAAATGATATGCACGAATGGTAAGCAATCCCGCATATTCTCCCTGGGCACCCGAATTGGGCTGCAATGAACAGGCCGTAAATCCGGTACATTCACACAAATAGGTGGCCAGCTCTTCAAAGATCTGGTGGTAACCTGCTGCCTGTTCTGCCGGAACGAAAGGATGTAAGTCTGCAAATTCCGGCCATGAAACCGGCATCATCTCGGTGGCTGCATTGAGTTTCATGGTACACGATCCCAGGGAAATCATAGAATGTGTCAGCGAAAGGTCTTTGTTTTCGAGACTTTTGATGTACCTCATCATGGCTGTCTCTGTGCGGTAACTGGAAAAAACTGCATGGGTACAAAAAGCCGATGTTCTTTGTAAATTGGCTGGAATACCAGTTGTACCACTTCCACCAGCAGCTTGTTTAGCAGTGAAATTTTCAAAGCATGCTACCAAATTGTGCAAATCTTTTGAAGTGACTGTTTCATCTAATGAAATGGTCACTTTTCCACGGCTGTAAAAAAGATTTATTTGATATGACTCTGTTGTTTCTTTCAACTTTTTGGCTTCGGCATCTGTGACGGACAATGTAAGGGTGTCGAAATGATGTTTGTTGACTCTTGACAAGCCTAAAGCAGATAATGCCTGTGCAAGCTGAGCAGTTTTGTCGTGAATGCTTTGTGCTATTTCTTTTAGTCCTTCCTGTCCATGATAAACTGCATACATTGAAGCCATATTGGCCAAAAGGGCCTGTGCGGTGCAGATATTGGATGTAGCCTTTTCTCGTCTGATGTGTTGTTCGCGGGTTTGTAATGCCATCCTTAAAGCAGGATTGCCATGAACATCTATTGACATACCTATAATTCGGCCCGGAATCAATCTCTTGTATTCATCAGATGTAGCAAAAAACGCAGCATGCGGACCTCCGTAGCCCATAGGTACTCCCAATCTTTGACTATTTCCTATGGCAATATCGGCTCCCCATTCGCCAGGAGGTGTGAGCAAACAAAGCGCCAACAAATCGGTGGCTACAGTAACTAGCATATCTTTGGCCTTACATTTGGAAACAAAATTTTGATAATCGTTGATTTCTCCCAATGCGTCTGGATATTGTATCAACACACCAAAACAATCATCTCCCGGTTCATAGGTATTCCAATCTCCTGTAACAACCTCTATATCGAGCGGAATGGCCCTTGTACGCACTACGTCAAGTGTTTGGGCAAAAACGTGCTGGTCAACAAAAAACTTTTTCGCCGCATTGTTCTTTCGCTTCTTATTGTGAATGCCCTCCATCATGGCCATTGCTTCTGCTGCGGCTGTGCCTTCATCGAGCAAAGATGCGTTGGCAATGGGCAACCCTGTCAAATCCGACACCATGGTTTGATAGTTGAGCAATGATTCTAGTCTGCCCTGTGCAATTTCTGCCTGGTAGGGCGTATATTGGGTGTACCATCCCGGGTTTTGAAATACGTTGCGCGCAATCACAGAAGGAGTAATTGTACCATAATATCCCTGACCCAAATACGATTTATACAATTTATTTTTACCGGCAATGCTTTTAAGCTCGAGCAGGTATTCGTATTCACTTAAACCCGCCGGAATGTTGAGTGGTTTTTGATTTCTGATGCCCGATGGTACCGTCTCATCTATGAGCTGTTCAAGGCTGCCTACGCCAATGGTAGCAAGCATTTCAGCAAGTTCGACAGGTGAAGGTCCAATGTGTCTTTTATCGAATGAACTGGATGGATTCATAATGAATTTTTGGTTAGGTAAGTTGATGTGCGAAAATACAAAAATTAGCCCGATTGCACAAGTGAAAGCAGCGACAAATGATTTTGGTACAAAATTTGATATTAAAATAATTATTAATACGTATTATACTTATTGTCAAAATGATTAATCGGAGTGATTTACAATTTTTGGGGA
>CALMWS010000309.1 GCA_937870795.1 uncultured Bacteroidota bacterium
TATGGCAATGTGCCCGATGCAGGTACTGTATTTTTGACAATTGAATCAGGGGATAAAAAAAATAAATTGAGCTGGACCGCAGCCACACCATGGAGCAACCGCATCTACAGGATACTTCGTGAAAATGTACAAGGTGTATTTGAGGAAATTGGAAGCACCAGAAATACTGAATTTGTAGATCTGGGTATAACCAATGGTATTAATTATTGCTATCGCATAGAGTCTATTGGCAGTTATGCCATTGATCAAATTGAGGAGCCTATCTTAAATTTCTCACAAAGGCTTTGTTCCATCCCCATTGACAACGAAGCTCCATGCATACCGATTCTCAACGTGAGCACCATTTGCGAAAGCGATGACTATGATCCTGAAGATTTGAGAAATGTGCTAAGATGGAAGGGTCCAGCTGATTGTACAGATGACGAATTGCCCTCCATTTATTACGTTTATTTCAGGAGAGTAATCACGGATACTTTCCAATTGATTGCGGAGGTTAACGGAAATTCCAATACATTTTACCACCTGCCGGATTCCAACGACATTTCGGGTTGTTATAAAGTAAGTGCGTTGGATAGGGCTGGCAATGAGAGTCAACCTTCTCTGGAGGTATGTATTGAAAATTGCCCTGTATATGAGCTGCCCAATACCTTCACACCCAACAATGATGGTAAAAACGAACGTTTTGTCCCTTTAAAAAACTATTTTATTCACGGCATTGACTTTAAAATTTTCAATGAATGGGGAAATTTGATTTTTACTTCCACCGACCCCGAAATCCAGTGGACGGGTAAAGACAATAGTGGCAAAGATGTAGCAGATGGTTCGTACTATTATCATTGTACTCTTTTTGTAAAGACCAGTGATGGCATACAAAAATTTAAAAATTTAAAAGGATTTATCAACGTATTGCGCTAATGTTTTCAGGAATTATAGAAAAGATCGCCCGGGTAAATGGCATCCGGGAGGAGGGTACCAATCGGCATTTTACCATAGCAAATCCTTTTGGAGATGAGGTATATGTTGATCAGTCAATAGCCCACAACGGTACTTGCCTTACGGTGGTAGACATCGACCATTCGGGTGGACAATACACGGTTACAGCAGTAAAAGAAACACTCGACAAGACCAATCTCGGAATGTGGGAAGAAGGGACATTGGTAAATCTTGAGCGTTGTATCAAAGCAGATGCCCGAATGGACGGTCATTTTGTACAAGGGCATGTTGATTTAACATCAAGCTGTCTGGAAATAATGGATGAAGAAGGTAGTTGGCGCTATACCTTTGAGTTGCCAGAAGGATACCGCCACCTGGTAGTAGACAAAGGAAGCATTGCCATCAATGGAACAAGCCTTACGGTGATCCTGGATCCATTGCGTCCCAATGTTTTTCACGTAGCCATCATTCCCTACACGCATGCACATACCAATTTCCACACACTTAAGGTCGGTGATTTGGTCAACCTTGAATTTGATATTTTGGGTAAATATATGAGCCGATTTGTGGAAGTGATGAAGCATTGAAAATGAAAGCGCATAGCCACTCAAAATAATAACCCAAATTATCTTTTCCTGGATATAAAAAAAAAGAGGCAAAACGAAATGTCTGCCTCTTTTAATATTTGTGAGCTGCGAATTCGCTTATTCAGCTACTTCGTTTTCAACCTCTTCTTCAATTTCAGCTTCATTGACGTTTCTTACGCCCATGTTGCGGAATACTTTTGTACCGGTACCCGCAGGAATCAATTTACCTACGATTACGTTTTCCTTCAAACCATTGAGGTAGTCGGTCTTGCCGCTCATGGCTGCAGTACTCAATACTTTGGTGGTTTCCTGGAAGGATGCCGCTGAGATCCATGAGTAAGTACCCAAAGAAGCCCTGGTAATACCTTGAAGCAATGGCCTTGATGTTGCAGCCAATGCATCTCTTACTTCAATGGTCTTTTTGTCATTTCTTTTCAGGAATGAGTTTTCTTCTCTCAACTGACGAATAGAAACGATTTGACCTAC
>CALMWS010000310.1 GCA_937870795.1 uncultured Bacteroidota bacterium
CTATTAAAAATTGGATGATAAAAAAGCTACTGACACACTTTTATGAACATTCCCAAAACTGCCAATATATATTTCAGACCTATGCCAAAATAAAGTATATAATTACTTTAAAACAACTCCTGCTTTTGTACTGATATTTAATAAACCTGGGTAAAAATATTTCAGCATCAAAAAATTTGTTTAGCTTTACTATCTCCTCATAAGAGCAGGAAATTTGACTTTTAGGTTAAAAAACTACTAAATATTATTACCTAACAGATTTATAATGTCTTATCGTCATTAATGTAATTTTTTAAATTTAGTTATTGGCTAAAATGTCTTTTATAAATGCACTTTAAATTCTTAGTATTGGTTAAATATTATTCAAACAATGAAACTAAAAATTAATACCATTCTCCTTTTCACTTTGCTAGGGTGTAAATTGATGGCACAAAACGCCGACCTCCAAAATTTTATTGACCTGGGCATTCAACTCTATGACAAAGGTGATTACACCGGAGCCATTGAAGAGTACAAGAAAGCATTAAAAATTGATCAAAAATCAGCTATGGCGCATTATGAAATAGCGTCTACATACGTAGCTTTAAAAGATTATAAATTGGCGATAGAACACTGCGAGGCAGTAATCGCTGCCAATGATAAATACATTGACCATGCATATATGGTCAAGGGGACTGCACTCGACATGATGGGGAAATCTACAGAAGCAATTCAGACTTACGAAAGGGCACTAGAAGATTTTCCAAATAATCATTTGATTCAGTATAATTTGGCGGTAACTGCATATAATATCAATGATTTCGCTAAAGCAGAAAGGGCATTGCAACAAGCTTTGAAAATAAAGCCTTCACACGCAAGTAGTCATCTGCTATTGGGATATATTTTGAGCGATCAGGGATTCAGAGTCAAATCACTGCTAGCACTCTATAATTTCCTCTTGCTTGAACCCGAGGGGAATAGAGCAAAAGATGCATTTAATCTATTAGAGACAGAGCTGAAACAGGGAGTAAATAAATTGGATGAACAAGTCACCACTATTACAGTAGATGAAGAAAAGAGCGAAGATGAATTTTATAGTGCTGAATTAATGCTTTCCTTGTTGGAAGCTTCCAAAAATCTTGAAGATAATAAGAAGAAGCCCCAATCTGTGCTATTTTTTGAAACTACAAGATCCTTTTTCACCGTTTTAGGCGAAATTAAGAAGGAGAACAAGGGATTTTGGTGGGATTATTATGTTGATTTCTTTTATAACCTGACTAAAGAACAACATGTAGAAGCTTTCAGCTATTATATCAGCTTGTCAAAAGAGGATGATGCAATTTATAATTGGCTGAATGACCATAAAGTTCAAATGGAGGCATTGTCTGTTTGGTATTCTAGTTATGTGAGAAACTATTAAACAGTTTCTCCCAAGTTGAATCAAATTCAGACACAGCATTGGAGTGTGAGACATATAACATGACAAGTATAAAAACATAAGTGGAATATTAATTTATTTATAGAATCTGTTGTGCAGGGTCAGCTTCACACTATATTAATCAAATTAGCTACTAAACAAACTTTATTGATGAATACACTGTTTCATCAGAAGTCGAGGTGAAAAGCATGTTTAAATACTGAAAGTAGTTTTATAAAAGGTGAAAAATTTGCCTTTGATTATAGAAAAAGATTATCACAAATTCAAATATTGCGATGAAAGGTATATTAATATTTGCGTTTATTGTTGGCTTCCACTGTAACCAGAATAACAAAACGGCAGTTGAAAACACTGATTCAAGTCCTTTGAAATTAGTAGAAGCCACTCAAAATGCTGGCAACCAATTCAGCCAATATGTATATGCTGATGCTAATGACAAACATGTGACAATTCAGAATGGCTTCCCAAAGGGAGGTAATATATATACTGATATAAGCGGCAAACAAAATGGTTGTGCTGTATTTTGGAGCCAGATCATCAATGAAACAGATGAAGATTTGAATTTAGATATTACGATGCCTGAAGATTTGTATGAGATTTCAAATTTTCCGGGTAAGTTTATAAAATTAATGATTGCTGCTGATACCATGACAATGGAGGAGATTTCATTGCAACATTATGGCTTGGGTAATATTGACTCATTTTTGGATAGGAATTTTTTTAAACCAACATCAATGAGTCGTATCATAAAGTCAAAAGATTCAAGTGGCTTATATTTTGTCATGCTTGTAATGACAGCTGAAGCTACAGGCATGACGCGGACAGAACTTATGTTAAGAGGTCAGCAGTTATATTACAAATTATCGCGTTATTCTGCTAAAAGACCTATTACTTTGATTGACGAAAGAGAAATACCTTGCGGCAGTATTGATTTGAAGAATTTGAGGAAGAACAATTGAAGTTGAATTCTTTGCAATTTTAAGTTGTTGGTGCTGTAACACTGAGTCAAATCATTTTGCTGGATTTATTTGGTGAACATTTTTTATTGATCATTTTAATTTTTAGCTGGATAAAATTTTTACATTACTTCTACTAACATTATAGGATGAAACGTATCATAAATTATATAATTGCAATAATCTGCCTTTCATTTTTTTGGGCGGGTATTGTATTTTATGCAACGCTCAAGGGGTGGTGGCATGAGCCAATCGCAAAAAACGGGTCCACGAAAATATTTACAAATGCGGTGAATGAAAGCATTAAAAATGAATTTGTGGGAAATTTTGCAATGGCAGTAATGAAGAATGGTTTTATTGAAAAGGAATTCTTTTATACAATAGAAAAAAATGTTGACCGAAATACCATTTTTCAAGTGGCGTCTCTTTCAAAATTCGTCACAGCAGTCGGAATAATGAAATTAATTGAGGAAGGCAAAATGAATTTAGATACGCCGGCTAATCGCTATTTAAAAAGATGGCAGTTGCCTTCCAGTAAGTTTGACAACAACCAGGTCACGGTTAGGAGGCTGTTAAGTCATACAGCTGGGTTGACCGATGAACTCGGCTATAGTGGTTTTGAAAATACAACATCGGTGCAATCCTTGGAAGAATCACTGACCAAAGCAAAAGATGCAGATGAGGGAGTTAGTGGTGTGGTTAAGGTAGGTATTGAGCCGGGTTCTCAATGGAAATATTCAGGTGGAGGGTTTACACTTTTACAGCTGTTGGTTGAAGAAGTCAGTGGGCAATCATTCAATGCATACATGACCAATACAATTTTCAAGCCTCTAAATATGAACAGCAGTTGTTACATATTGCCAGATACAATGGAGGCTCGGCTATGTGATTTTTACAACGCAGACAAGACACGAGCGCCCCATTTATATTATACTTCATTGGCAGCCACATCACTTTATACCAGCTTAGCAGACTTAGAGATTTTTTTTCAGATTTTCCATAAGGGCCAGAAGGGCGAAGCCATTGGAAGGGGTATATTAAAACCTGAAACATTAAAGGCCATGAGGGAGTCACACTGGGATATTATGGGTGAAAGGATATTTGGCCTGGGCTGTATGTTATATATTGGTATTGAAAATAATGAAGATATATTTGGGCACGATGGCAAAGGTACTCCACCTGTTAATACAGCAATCAGAATCAATCCGGTAACCGGTGAAGGCATTATCATTTTAGAAACAGGCCATCCTGATATGGCCACAAAAATTGCGAGTGATTGGGTGTTATTAAAGACGGGGAAAGTTGATACCTTACTCTTTTTGATGCTAATGGGTAAGATGGTCAAGTTGATGGTGGCAGGCATGGTTGTAATTGCCTTATTGGTAATTGGATTTTCAATGAGAAAGAGGAATCGTAGCGTTATTTAATTCGAATTTCGACACAAAACGCTTTTTTGGATTGAGCATTTATATTTTCTATAGTGAATGGCAAAAGAGTCTCATTTGTTTTGAATGTATGCTTTGTTTTAAAATAGCTGCCATCATAATAAGCCGATGAATAGTTAATGTGTTGCAGAATTATGATAAACTTTGGAAGTAAGAATTCTATGCGTTTCAACTAATTGTAGAAGTAAATGGGTATTATTTTACTTTAACTTTTGTCTTCTTACAATTGGTAATATCCTTTTATCAGATATTTTTCTTATTTTGGTCATCATTTGCAGTAAGCCTTAAGTTTGCGATCAAAGACAATACAAATCTTATCAGGGAAGGAAGTCTCCGTCATTTTGGTTCCCGAATCCTTCTATCTGTTCATCGTGGGCAGGTTTTCTGTAATTAAGTTAAGTTCAATCAAAGAGAATAAAATAAAGGTTTTATGAAAATACCATTCATCGAGAGCGTCATACAGCGGCATTACAGCCATTTTGATGAAGATGAAAAACGAAATGTCACCATCTTTCTCATTCTGGAAATGATGATGATTTTTGTGATTGGCACCTGGGGCTTTGGGTTTGTCTATTTGCAAATGTGGGAGATGTTTTGGCTTGTAGTTTTCACTTGGCTTGGTTATGTGTTTTTGTTTGCAGGCACTGCTCTTTGGGGGCTTCCGATAAAGTTCGGACGGTCGGCTGCTTTGATCCTGGCCTTAGTGATCACGGGAGTTCCTCCAATCTATTATGGCATGGAAACCATGATTACAGTTCACCTTGTATTTGTACCATTTGCTACCGTTTTATTGTTTTCCCGAAAAGAAAGAAAACAGTTTTTTAATTACCTGATCCTAGTTTTGTTAGCCTTTTTGGGGGTAATCGCCTGGAACCTACTGCGAGGTCCTCTTTTTGAAGTTCCAGCTGAAACTTTTCGAATTTTTAACACGGTGGTCACATTTGACAGCATGTTTATTTCCTTGTATTTTGCCTACTTTTTTTTCACCCAGAATGCTGAATTCAAGGATATGCTGGCAACAGAAAGAGAAAAGTCAGACCGATTGTTATTGAGTCTTTTTCCTGACTCTATCGCAGGACAATTGAGAGATAGCAACCAATCGATAGCAGATAGTTTTGAAAATGTTACCATTCTGTTTGCTGATATTGTGGGTTTTACAAGGTATGCCAGCAATATGTCGCCAAGTGAACTCGTGGCCATGCTGGATGAAATTTTCAGTGAGTTTGATGCACTTGCTGACAAATATGGAGTCGAAAAAATCAAAACAATTGGAGATTCATATCTTGCTGTCGGCGGATTGCCTCTCCCTGATGAAAATCACTGCCAGGCCATTGCGGATATGGCATTGGAAATGAATCAGGTTATCAAGGAAAAATATACGGTCAAATACAAACTTACCCTGAGAATAGGTATTCATACGGGACATGCTGTTGCCGGAGTAATAGGCAACAAAAAATTCGCTTACGATATATGGGGAGATTGTGTTAACATTGCCAGTCGATTTGAAGCCAGCGGTCATCCTGAAAAAATTCACATTACAGAAGATGTGAAAAGGTTATTGGGCGATGCTTATGTCTATGAAGACTGCGGTGAGATTGCCATCAAAGGAAAGGGAATGATGCATTCTTATTTCTTGCTGGAACGGAAGGAAGAAAAACCCACAAGTTCTGCCTATTCGTATGCGAGCAGGCAAGGGTAAATATGGAATAGGGTAAGTGTATTTAGAATACTGCAATGAATTTTTCTCTTACCTATTGCAGATGATTGCAATTGAGAGGATGAATAGATTATAAATCATTCAAACGCAAATGAAAATGTATTTTGTAATAAAATAAATTAGCGAAGCCTATATGTCGAATCTTGACGCCCTCCATAAAAATGAATTTCACCGCAAATTGCTTCTGGACAATCTCAATAAAATCTTTGGTGATTTTGACGACACCATTTTGGGTGAGATCGAAGATCAGTTGGTCTGGATTGAACTGGATGGAGGTAAAACCATCATCAGAGAGGGTGAAGCAGGAGACTCACTTTATTTTGTGCTCAGCGGCAGGTTGGTGGCTACCAAAAAAGATAGCGAGGGCGTGGAGCAAAGGATTGGAGACATAGGTCGGGGCGAAACGGTCGGTGAAATGGCCATTTTTACTGGTGAACCCAGGTATGCCACGGTAACAGCAATACGAGACAGTGTTTTGGTGCAACTTCCCAAAGTACTTTTTGAAAAAGTCATCAGAGAGTATTCGGAAGTGGCCCTTAATGTTACCAAACTTATTATTGACCGTATAAAGAAAAACAACAAACCCCATAAAAGAAATATTATCAACATTTGTTTTCTGCCGATACACGCTACCATTGATCATAAACAACTTATAAAATCTTTATATGATTATTGTTCCCGTGGCATGAAAATATGTTATGTCAACAAGGAATTGTTGATAAAAAATGAATTCCACCTGGATCAAGAGGGAGAAGAAGGCAGGAAGGACGGGAGTAAAAAACTCATCAAATGGCTCAATGATTTAGAGTTGGAATATGAGTTTATGTTTTTTGAATGCGATGCGGAGCCATCTTTCTGGAATGACAAATTTTTGCGACAGGCAGACCATATCGTTTTACTGGCAGACGCTACACAAAGTCATCAAATAACCCAAATCGAAAAAAATCTTGACAGCATGGAAAATGTCAATTTTTCGATTGCTTTGGTGCATCCGGCAGACACCCAAATACCGGTTAAAACGATTGACTGGCTCAATGAAAGACCGCAGGTCAGCAGCCATTTTCATTTTAGGCAAATGAACGAAAAGGACCTGCAGAGAATGGGTAGGATTTTGACGGGCAAGGCAACCGGCCTGGTCCTGGCGGGCGGTGGGGCCAAAGGTTTTGCCCACATTGGGGTAATGCGTGCATTGAGCGAATATCAAATTCCAGTCGACTACCTGGGAGGTACCAGTGTTGGTTCAATGATGGCGGCTGCCATTGCTTTTGACAGACCCCCTGCGGTATTAGAAGAAACCATCTACAAGGCCACCTTATACAAACCTTCAGCTGATTTGAGCCTCTTGCCATTGATTTCGCTTGTCAAAGGACTGAATATTAAAAGAATGGTAAACTTTACCATTAAAGAATTAAGTGGAAGAAAAGATGTAGACTTGGTTGACACATGGATACCCATGTACATTGTCGCATCGAATTATACCAGGTCAGATGAGTCGGTATTTTTCAGGGGCAATATGGCGAAAGCTTTGCTGGCTTCCTCATCCATACCCGGCGTTTTCCCACCCGTGATCATCGATGGGGAATTGTATGTAGACGGCGGCACCTTTAATAATTTTCCGGCGGATATCATGCGCAGCATAGAAATGAATAAGGTGATAGGTATAGATTTTATGATGGAGAAGAACCATAAACTTACCCTCGATGAGATGCCTTCTAATAATCAGGTTTTCAGGAGCAAGCTGTTGGGCAAAAAAGATCAAAAATACAGCTTGCCTGGCATAGGATCTATCATTATCAATTCAACCCTTATGTATAGCAATGCCAGAAGGCACGAGTCTATTGCGTACTTAGACTTACACTTTAATCCTGATGTAGCAAAATTTGGAATGACAGCATGGACCGATTTTCATAAAATAGTGGAAAAAGGATATCAGCATGCCAAACAAGTTTTGGAAAAGATGAGCAAAGAAGAATTGACGAAATTTCAAAACCCGCTTTGATGGATATTTAATAACACATGGATATGATGGATGAAGGTAAATAATACACATATTGAAATGGATGAGCTCATTTTTAACCAATTGAAAAGAGAAGTTTTGGGTGAATTGGGGATCAATTTACCCACATATCTTAAGTATCACAGTGTAGAGCACACAGAACGCGTATTGATGGATGCCATATTGATTGCTAACGAGGAAGCTGTATCACCAATAGAGGTTATGAAGATTAAAATTGCAGCTTTGTTGCATGATACAGGATTTATGTTTACTTACCAAAACCACGAAGAAGCAAGCTGTGTCTATGCTAAAGAAAAACTGCGCAAATATCCAATTTCACCTGAAGATATAAGCCATATATGTGAGATTATCATGGCCACCAAGATACCGCAAAGTCCCAAAGATCTTTGCGGTAAAATATTGGCAGATGCAGATTTAGCCTACTTGGGAACCGATCAGTTTCCTGCTATCTCATCACTTTTGTATGCGGAGTTAAAATGTTTTAACCCATTGCTGGACTTGCAAGCCTGGAATGAAATACAGATAAAGTTTTTAAATCAGCATCAATATTTTACACAATATTGCTTAACGAACAAAACAAGAATTAAAGAAGCGCATTTACAAGAATTGGAGTTTAGTTTGTAAATGTACTTTATTCGTTAAAAGGTGTATTAAGGTAGATCAATTATTGCATATAGGTGTGTTGCTATTTCAAGAGATGCAAGGTTTAACTAGTCTTTACCTTTTTTGCAGCAAATACAATAAAATACCCAATTTTACGTTAAATGGCCAGAAAATGAAATTTATCCAAATTTTATTTGGCAATCATTCTTACCTTTCTTGTGTATTTTAATTTTAAATCGTTCGTCATAAAAAAGAAGCTTCAAATAGGTTTTTTAATTGCCGCATTGTTGGTGTGTGCAACTAATGTTTTCTGTCAGAGGCAGCGGGTAAAGGCCAAAAAATTAGATAAAGTATTTATAGACATTGATTATGGAATTTATTCCAGTCAATTAATTATAGAGTCGGATTTTCGTTGGGAGGTATCCTTAAAAGAAAGAAACAGGTGGAAGCGCGGAATAGGCAGTTTTTATCAGGTTTCCGTTGGTAAAACCATAAAGAAAAACTATATTCTTTCAGCTGGGCTTGTGTTTAATGAATTAACATTTTTGCAAACAGCGGGTTTTGGGTATTGGAGTTGTAATCCTTCTTTGTATGGGGCTGCAAAAATTGAAAGCGTTAGTCGAACAGTAAATTTGAAGTCTTTTGAAATACCAGTTGAAGTAAAATACAAATATCAAATAGGCAAATTTTGTTTTCGCCCATCTATTGGGATTCGAGCCATTTATTATACATCCAAAGATCAGTCCGTTAAGTTCCTGCTGGACAATGGCTACCTGGGAGATCATCCAAACAACGACAAGGAATTGAGCCACAATCTTAACACCAACTTTTCACTTGAAATTAAACCCGGCATTTCTTACAAATTGCTGGATTGGATAGATTTAAAAATGGAGCCATTTTATAGGATAAATCTGAGGCAAGATCAATTATTGGAGGATTATGGTAAAACCAGGATCAGCAGTTTTGGTGCAATGTTGGGAGTGGAATATGCCCTTGTACACTCCCGTTGATAAATAATATTGATTACAATTTGATTAAATGAAAAGCCAGCAAAATAATGAAGGATTGAGCATAAATCCAATTTTGAAATTTTTTGGGATGAATTGACATTCATTAAATTCCAGAGCTATTTGAAGAAATTTAAGTAGATTTATATTTTCATATCACAATTCAAATTATCATGGCTTATAACATTGCAGGCAAAGAAAAACCAATGGTGCTCAAAACACCACCCCTAACCAGCGAATACACCATGCATGTGGATCAAAAAGATGGCAGGGATGTTTTAGTATGTACTGTAGGAAAGACCATTTTACATTACAACCTAGATATACTGGACGATCTGCACAAGATGCTAAAAAAGCATGGAGACTGGATGGAACTTGGCAGTGCCGATGAACAAAAACCAGCAAAGGAGGGAACCGTAGAGGCGTGGGCCAGATCTGCCGATAATCCAGTTGGAGGTTGGTATGGTTTAAAAAAAGGACTTCGGGGCAGGGTAGGCATGTACATACCACCGCTCATGGAGGCCTTGGGTCTGGCAGAGGTAACACATGATGCCAAGGGCAATAAGATGAGGGCAAAATAGTAATTATTGCTTCAATGGGAGGCCTATAGAGTTTTAAGATAATAGGGTTTGGGTAAAGTGCTAAAAGATCAATAAAACAGATTGCTATAACTGGGAATGAAATGTTTTACAAAATTCGTTCACCTATTTCATTAGTACAATAAAATGCTGGAATTTTCGTTAATGAGCCTGAAAGTATAAATCGAGCCAAATTTCATTTGTCGCACATTTTTTCTTCAATGCTGGATTAAGATTACAAACAATTCAATATGAAAAAGAAGCTTTACACAGGTTTATTAAGTGTAGCATTTTTAGTGTGTGCATTCAATGTTTTCAGCCAAGGAGAGGCTGTGCGATCCGACAGCATAAACAAAAGTAAAATTGAGTTGGACTATGCAATTTATGCCAGCCAATTAGTTGTAGATTCTAAGTGGACCAGGGATCCAGCTTTTAATAAACGCTTTAACTGGAAGAATGGTGGAGGCAGATTTTATCAGGTAATGTATAGTGGAGAGATAAAAAATTACATTATTATATTTGCTGGACTTGCTTTTAATATGGTCGACTTTGTACAGACGGCAGGTTTTTGGTTTAAGCCTATCGATCCAGCTAAGTACGGAGCGACTGATGTTGTTTCAATCAGCCGGAAAATAAATTTAAATTCAGTAGAATTTCCAATTGGAATACTTAAAGAATTTAGGGTGAGAAAGTTTGAATTTCGTACTGGAATTGGAGTACGAACTATGCTTAATGAAGCCAAATATGAGTCAATTGATTATAATTTAAATAATGGATCAATTGTAAGCAGCGGTAAAAAAAACCTGATATATTCTCACTACCCACAAATAAATATTTCATTTGAAATTAAAGCTGGCCTGACCTATAGAGTTTTAAAGAGGCTGAGTTTAAAATTTGAACCATTTTATAGAATAAGTCTATGGCAAGATGAAATTTTGCATTTTTTTAGTGATACCAGAATTAGCGGCCTTGGTGTATTGTTTGGAATGGAATACCCCTTTAAGTTTAACAATTGATTTTAATATCTGAATAACACTATGATAAGGTTTTGAATAATCATTTCAAAATTGTTATTTTTCATTACATTAATCTTACTCCTTGACTATCCCTTATGTGGAAATTTAAAGCCACGCTTGACATTATAGGTATCAACCCCTTTGTTTTAGTGCCGGAAGACATCCTAGAAGGTATTTTTTTACAGGCTGGAAAATCTAGGGGTTTCATACCCATTAAAGGAAGTGTAAATGATATCCCTTATAAACAAACACTCGTAAAGTATAGCGGTGACTGGCGACTGTATATCAATACCTCCATGCTCAAGAACTCGCCCAAAAGAATTGGAGAACTTATTGAAATATCCGTAACATATGATGAGGAAAAGCGCGAAATTGAAATGCCTGCTTTATTTGCAAAAGCAATCAATGAAAATTTGGCGGCTAAAGCTGCCTTTGATCAGCTGTCAGCTTCCAGAAGATTGGAAATTGTGCGCTATCTTGCAAATCTAAAAACAGAACAGTCCCTGGTAAAAAACGTTGAGAGGGCGATTCAATTTTTATTGGGCAAGGAGACTTTTGTGGGAAGAAAATTGGAAAAGTGACAAACTTGTAAAACTCTTTTGCCCTATTTGCTTATTTATAAATCATCCTTATCCAGTCTTTGATGATTTTTATATTTGGCTTTTGGGTCCACTGAATTTAAATTTCAATATTTTTCGTTTATCTTCACATAAATAGAATTTTATGATCAGTACAAGCCTTATTTTACAATGAAGAAACCATTTAAAGTCACAATCCATATGGTTTCCAGTATTGATGGCTTTATCGCAAAGCCCGATAATAGTATTTCCTGGTTTGAAACCGCAAGCCGCTATGATAAAGGTGTAGAGGCAGATGATGTGGATTCATTTCTAAAAGGAATCGATTGTTATGTGATGGGGGCACGCACTTATGAGTTGGCTATGGCTTTATCAAAAGACCACGGCTGGGCCTATGGGGATAAGCCAACCATTGTGTTAAGTCATAGTGAAAAACAAGAAGAAAGATCGCACATCAAATTTTATTCCGGTAAGTTGCAGGATCTGGTATTAAACCAACTAAAGCCAAAGTATTCTAATGTATGGGTGGTAGGTGGATCTGAAGTAACGAGAGATTTTTTGCAACTTCAGCTAGCAGATGAAATAAGGGTAAGCCTGCTGCCAATAATACTGGGTGAAGGACTGCCGTACTTTAATGAGATCGGCATTGAAGTATTGTTGAATTTGCTTGATACCAGGGCGTATAAAAATGGAATGGTTGAACTTTGTTATGAGATTTTAAAATAAAGATCTCGGTGATAATCTGAATGATGCCTTAAAACCAAATTCAATATCCCAATTAGAAATTATCAAAGTAGTATTTTTAATTAATCAAATCTTATGGATCATCAAAAACGAAGTGAGTTAATCTGTTGGACCACAGAAGAATTTATTAAAGGAAGGTCTTCTGCTCTCATTAAATCTGAATTAATCGAAAAGGATGTTCCGCAGCATGAATACTGGGTCATTATATTGGTTGCGAAGAAAAATGTTTATGAGAACTATAAAAAGCAAATGATTGATACCGGGATTGAACCTGATTGCATTGGTCAATTAGATGGTTGGAGCACTCTTGATAAAGAGGTTCAGGACTATATCATTAACCAAAGTAAATTTCATGATCCACCTATAAAAACTTTGCCAAAAGTGGATGACTTAAATTTGTCCTTGAAAGTAAGTTATTTGGTTGGTACACTATGGTTTTTTGCATGTCTCGGATTCGTTTTATCTTTAGTAAGCATCAAAGAGCGATTGTTTGATGATGATGAAAAAGTTGGAGTTAAAATTTTAATTATTTGTTGGTTTTTGGCTGCTTCAATTTTTTTTAAATATCCCCCTAAGTATAAAAAAATATTAGAGAATGAGGAAGATGATGAATCAATTGTTTCAGTATGGGAGATTGTAGGTTATTTGCAAGTAGCAATAATTTTTATTTTTTTTTGGTACATAGCTTACGAAGCGAAGTATTATAAGCCAATTCCTTTTATTTATGTTTTGAATTTGATTTTTTTATTTTTAATATTATGGGGGTCGTATTACCGAAAGATCAGGTTAAATCATAAGGATTCAAATGCTAATGCAGAAGATTAAAAAACGAATCACCATTGAGTCTGAAAGTTTTTTAAGGTCAATCCTATATTTGTATCAATGAGCAAAAAATGCAGAAGTAAATTAAATATGACAATTCAAAAAATGTTAAAATTATAATATTAAACTATGATTTACCTGGCAATCTTATTAATACGAAAGAGAAAAACAATGTATTTAAAGCGAATGTTACAGGCAAATTTCACATTGATTTTTTTGCTATGTACTTACAACATATTATTAGCGCAAAATGTGCGAATCAGCAATCTGGATTATCCCAACGAACCCTCCATTGCCATGGATCCTAAAAATCCCTCGATGCTGGTTGCTGGTGCCAACCTCAACAATTATTACATCAGTCGGGATAGTGGCCATACCTGGACAACAGCCAACCTCACTTCCTCTTACGGTGTCTGGGGAGATCCGGTAATTGCCGTTGACACTTCAGGTGATTTTTATTTTTTTCACCTTTCCAACCCTCCTTCGGGCAATTGGATTGATCGCATAGTTTGTCAAAAAACAACAGATCAGGGCATTACCTGGTCTGATGGATCTTATACGGGACTCAATGGAAAAAAAGCGCAGGACAAACATTGGTGCGCAGTAGACAGGAGCAATAACCATATGTATCTGACCTGGACACAATTTGATAATTATGGAAGTTCAAGTCCAGTAGATAGTTCTATTATCCTTTTTTCAAAATCTCTGGATGCAGGGCAAAGCTGGACTGCACCAAAACGAATTAGTAAGACATCGGGTGATTGTTTGGATCAGGACAACACGGTCGAAGGAGCTGTTCCTGCCGTAGGCCCCAATGGCGAAATCTATGTAAGCTGGGCGGGTCCAAGGGGATTGGTGTTTAATAAATCAACAGATCAGGGAGAACATTGGCTGGAAGAAGAAACAGCCATAACTTCCATACCAGGTGGTTGGGACTTTGCCATTCCCGGTATTTTCAGAGCAAATGGCCTGCCCGTTACAGCCTGTGATGTGAGTAATGGGCCATATCGGGGTACAATCTATGTAAATTGGACTGACCAGCGTAATGGTGAAACCAATACAGATGTATGGTTGGTAAAATC
>CALMWS010000311.1 GCA_937870795.1 uncultured Bacteroidota bacterium
TTTATGGGTGATAAACTGGAAGGAATGGTGATGTTGAGCACTGTTTTTTTAATTATTGCCATTTCATTTTATCAGAATTACCGAAGTGAAAAAGCCCTGGAAGCGCTCAAAAAAATGGCCTCCCCAAGGGTCAATGTATTGAGGGACAACCAATGGCTTAAATTGCCGGGACGTGAACTGGTGCCAGGGGATGTGATCAATGTTTCGGAGGGCGACAGGTTGGCCGCCGATGTAATGGTTTTAGAGGCAGAGAGCCTCGAAATGGATGAATCGATGCTTACAGGCGAGGCCTTTGCAGTGAAAAAAGGAGGATCGGATTTAGTTTTGTTTGCTGGCACTTTGGTGGTAAAAGGCAGAGCTTTGGCCGTTGTCGAAAAAATTGGTGTTCATTCCAAAATGGGAACCATTGCAACCAGTCTGATTGAGAAAAAAGACACCAGAACCCTGCTGCAAAAAGAAATGGCCGTATTTGTAAGAAATGTAGCCGTCATAGGTATTCTCCTTTGTGTATTAATTGTAGTGGTTTATTACAGTGTAAGGGGAAATTTGCTGCAAGCTATGCTCAACGGACTGGCAGCGGCAATGGCTATCCTGCCGGAAGAATTTCCCGTTGTATTTACCCTCTTTCTGGCCATGGGTGCATGGCGATTGGCTAGAATCAATGTTTTGACCAGACAGCCATCCGTAATCGAAGCCCTGGGCTCTGCATCGGTATTGTGTTCCGATAAGACCGGCACCATTACCCAAAATAAAATGGTGGTTGCTATGGTTTTTGATGGCAGCAAACTTACACCTGCAACACCACAGATGGATTCTGGAATACAAGTTATAAGGTGCGCGGCAATGGCATCTTCCACCCATACATCGGATCCCATGGAAAAAGCCATGTTGACAGCTTACCAGCAGGCAAACCTGAGAGAAGATGTCGAAATGACCATGGTTAAAGAGTACCCGATATCTGAAAAGTTATTGGCAACTACTCGCTTATTTACTACCATAGAAAGGCGTATCCATGGTTATTCCAAAGGGGCTCCAGAAACTATCATTGAATTGTGTGGGCTGGTTGGGGAAGAAAAATTACTTGCTCTTAATGCGGTCGAGACTATGGCATCACAAGGCTTTCGCGTTATTGGAATGGCAAATGTAAATTCAGGCATTGATCACATCCCTGAAAGCCAAAAGGATTTGGATTTTGAGTTCGTGGGTTTAATGGGGCTCGAGGATCCTGTCAGACCGGAGGTGGCCACTGCCATAACTTCTTGTAAAAAGGCTGGCATCGAAGTGTACATGATTACGGGGGACCACTCGCTCACTGCAGCGACCATTGGCAATAAAATTGGGTTGAGAAGTGACAACATTCTCACGGGAGCAGAAATGGACCAATTGGACGATGCAGCTTTGAAGGCAAGGCTCAGTGAATGTAATATTTTTGCACGGATCCTGCCCGAACAGAAATTAAGACTGGTAACCCAATTTCAACAAATGGGCAAGGTGGTTGCCATGACGGGCGATGGTGTCAATGATGCTCCCGCACTCAAAAAAGCGGATATTGGCATTGCCATGGGCAACAAGGGCACCGATGTGGCAAGAGAAGCCGCCAGATTGGTGCTACTCGATGATGATTTTTCGTCCATAGTAGCAGGTATTCGAACAGGGAGAAGGATCTACGACAATCTTCAAAAGGCAATGTCTTATATCATTGCCATTCACATACCCATAATTGGCCTTACCTTGTTGCCTGCCTTTAGTGCAACCATGCCCCTTTTGTTATTGCCACTTCACATCATTTTGATGGAACTCATCATTGACCCTGTATGTTCGATTGCTTTTGAGTTTGAAGGCGAAGAAAAAAACATTATGTCCCGCCCACCACGTGGAAACAAAGCTTCATTCTTAAACCGAAAACAGATTGCAGAAAGTATCTTTCACGGACTCTTGTTGTTTTTGACAACTCTGATCACTTTTCAACTTTCATTGACAGAAGGACACAATGAGTCAGCATCCAGAATGATTGCTTTTTCAGCATTATTGATCAGTAATGTTTTTCTCATTTTTTCCAAACTTTCCAATACGGTGATGGTCGTGGAATACCTCTTTCAAAAAAAGCTTGTAGTGTGGCTGCTCCTTGCCATCACCATAGCACTGATCTCTTTGTTTTCATTGAATGATAAAATTCAACAAATACTTCATCTGCAATGGGCGGGTTGGCAACATTTTCAGGTGGCACTGGCTACTTCCTTAATTATGTTGGCCATACTCGAGCTTATTAAATTGAATAAGATAAGGGCAATGAACCGCAATTGCAGGGCTTAAGTCAAAATAATGAATTGTATTTTAATTCGGACTGCGCAGGAGGATTTGATTTAACATTTCATTGATGTTCCTGCCATTATTTTAAGATTAGATTAACGCCACAGGCTCCAAAATTGGGGTGCATATTGCTTGTCTAAGCCGTTTATTATATAGTTTACCTATTTATTATCAGATAACGGTGTTCAAACAACATGCCAGATCATTGATACCAATAACCTGTCTGATATAGATTTGTGTCAATTAATAAATGTAATTATAAACCTTTTAAAACTGTCATTATGAAATTTCATTTCGCACTTATTCTTTTATCTGTTTCCATGGTCTTTACCTCTTGTGCAACCATTTTTAGCAAAGGTGTTCATGACATTACCATTACCAGCAATCCTGCCAATGCCAAAATTTCTGTTGTCAATAAAAAGGGCAAAGAGGTATTTACCGGCACAACACCCGCCACTGTTAAGCTATCTGCTGCTTCTTCTTATTTGTCCAAAGAAGAATACACAGTTACATTTACTACTCCCGGATATCAGTCAAAAACAGTGCCCATCGTTTATAAAATGAACGGCTGGTACCTGGGCAATCTGCTAATTGGAGGCGTGGTAGGCATGCTGGTTGTAGACCCATTATCCGGTGCCATGTGGAAGCCCGTAACCAATGCTATCTCTATTGACCTGGTACAGGGCATTTCATCTACAAGCCCTCAACTCAATGTCATTGACATAGCAGATCTGACACCCACACAAAAAGCCAATCTCATAAGAATAAACTGATAGCCATAAACATTCTTTTACCCTCCCTGAAAGCAGCCAACTATTTTCTCATTTTTGGATTGTTTTCAGGGAGGTAATTTTCTTCATCCACCCGCTTTTCAACAGTTGACCCTACGTGACTATAAATCGGTACATCAAAGTACATCGGTACATCAATAAATCGGTACATCAGTACCCCTTCTCCAGCTTCACTGCTGCAGGGGAAAGCATTGGTAAATTGGTACCCCTACACCAGCTTCACTGCTGTAGGGGCAGGAATTGGTACCCCTACACCAGCTTCACTGCTGTAGGGGCAAGCATTGGTAAATTGGTACCCCTACACCAGCTTC
>CALMWS010000312.1 GCA_937870795.1 uncultured Bacteroidota bacterium
TTAAAGATAACAATTATGACAAAAATGCTTCTCCAGAGATTAATTTTCCTGGCATTGTGGAACTTTTTATCCTAAACTGTAGGCAATGGATTTGATATGTAATATGTTAATATCAGAATATCAATATAATACAATAGTTAGAAATTGCTAATATGATGATAATTTTTTTTTCATTGTTTTATTTGTTAAAATGCAAACTACACGTCAATATGTCTTGGCTTTATTGAATCAGATAGGCTATATTTGTATTTTATTAGGTTTATCCAAAGCATTACACATGAAAAGTCTATTTAAAACTACATTGTGGTCACTGTTTATTTTTATTGCCAGTCAGGCCAATGCTTCGATGGTGTGTCCACCAGACAAGTACCTTCGATGTGACGACGATATCACTGATCTTTACCTCACGGGTAAACCCACTTTGTTTGGAAGCCATTCTTATCTAACCCCGATGTATGAAGACCAATATTACACCAACGCATGTAACGTAGGTCATGTATTGAGAAAATGGTTTTTGGATTTAAACCACAATTACCAGGCAGATCAAAATGAACCTACTTGTTATCAAAACATTTATCTTTCAGAAAACAACTACGGGTCTATCATTGTAAAATTTCCTAAAGACATTGTCGTCAATTGTACTGAGGATATACCTTATATGAAGCCGGAAATTACCTCAAGGCCTTGTGATTTGATGGGAGTGAGTTACCGCGATGAAGTTTATGAATTGTTGGGCAGCACTGAAGAAGGTTGTAAAAAAATATTGAGAAAATTTACAGTTATCAACTGGTGTGATTACAATCCCAACTCACCTTATGGTGGAAGTGTTTGGTATGGCACACAGGTTATTAAAGTAATAGACAAACAAAAACCAGAACTCACTGGATGCAAAGATGTAACCATCGGTTTCAACGAGGGCTGTAAGTCGAGAGTCACTTTGACAAACAATGCCATTGATCCCGGCTCATGCACTTCGGAAAAGATGTCGTGGATTGTGGAAGTGGATTTGTGGGGAGATACCAAGGTAGATTATTATTATTCCAATATTGGATCAGGTACCTTCTTTTTGCCGTTACAAAAAGTAGGGGAGGAAATAAAGGTAACATTGCCAGATTTAATTGGGTATGGCAAACACAAAGTCACCTGGAGAGTAAAAGATGCATGTGGCAATCTTACCAGCTGTACTACTAACTTTACCACCCGCGATACCAAGCCTCCTACACCCTATTGTGTTCAGAATGTGAGTGTAGCTTTAGATGGTAAAGATCCCTGGAAGCTAAAAATTCCGGCCTCTATGTTTAGTTTGGGCGCTACAGATAATTGTACCGCAACTCCTTATATTAAATATTCATTTTCTCCTGATCCGGCAGATTCCATGCGTTTTTATGATTGTACCAATGCCGGCTTTCAATACCTAACCGTATATGCTACGGATTTAATGGGTAATAAGGATTTCTGCGCTGTATATCTAACCGTATATGACAATGGTAGCTGTGTAAACACACTGACAGCCGCAGGAAAGGTAAAGCAGCCTTCTGGAAGAAAGGTGATGGCAGGCAGCATGACCATGCAGGGCAATGGAGGTGGTTTCAATGTTTACGGTAAAATTGAAGACGGCGCCTTTCTTTTTAAAGATGTTGCTATCTACAACGATATGAAATTCATCCCGTCTAAGTCGGGATTGGACGATGCACTGATTGACATGGCTGACTATGATTATTTCAAACGCTACCTTGCAGGTGAAGATACTTTAACTCAAATGGGTTATCTGGCTGCAGATATCAATGATGATAAGAAGGTGAATGCTCGGGACTTCCTCTTATTAAAAGAATTATTGGTAAAAGGAAAGCGAAGTTTTGGAAGGGAAGATTGGAGGTTTTTACCTTCTTACATTAAAGAAAAAGACATAAGCCTGACAAATTACAACCCCGTTTACGATGCTAAAAAATTCAATGGCTTTATAGATTTTATGGCCTTTGCCAAGGGAGATTTAACTGAAACCCGACCACTTGAGACATCCTCAAGGCAGGCCTCAATATTTGTATTGAAGCCTGGAGAATCCATTGTAGAAGATGGAAAAACGCTCATGCCTGTACTAGCTGGTCAGCAACTTTCTGTTAGTTCAGCTTTGATAAACCTAGACATAAGCGCCGGATTAATAAGTGGCTTGCACCCTTCTATAGAAATTGCAGAAGGAGAGGAAAGCACCAGTCGACTGCTAATTGGTGATAACGTGGTTTTCAATGTGAATGAGCCCTTGTTTTACATCAATATGAGTGACATTGCAGAAGTAGAGATTTCGGGTGATATTGTGATGGCTGGGCAGAGGAGCAGTAGCACCTTTGTTCAAAATTTAGCAGCCACTTCAGCTTTTAGTCAACTGTATCCCAACCCGTCAGCTGACCAATTTGTGCTCACCGGGCCAAATG
>CALMWS010000313.1 GCA_937870795.1 uncultured Bacteroidota bacterium
AATGGGCCATATTGAATCCGTGCTTATTTGAAAATCTGGTTTTGATAGCCACCAACGCGCAGCATTCACCCTGGGGTATAGCTTTCAATGAAAGTCAAAGACTGGCCATCGAAGCCGATGCTACTTTTGGCCACGATGTAATTCAGGGTGGCGCTAATGGATTGAAAGCAGCACGTTCTATAGCAATGCTGAGTTATCGCACCGCTTTTGGATACAATGAAGGACAGCGGGATACCGGTCAGGAAACGGATCGTTTTAGAGCGGCTTCTTATCAGCAATACCAGGGAGAAAAGCTCGTTAACAGATTTGATGCCTATTCGTATTATGCACTAACAAAAACAATGGACAGCCATAATGTAGGCAGAGGAAAAATTTCGATACCGGCTGCACTTCAGGCCATAGAAGCCAATACCCTGATCATTGGTATATCTACCGATTTGCTTTTCCCTCCGCAGGAACAACGCTACCTGGCTCAAAATATTTCAAAGTCAAGATATGCTGAAATCCATTCGGATTTGGGCCATGATGGCTTCCTTACGGAGGCAGAAAAAGTGGGGCACCTGATCCGTACTGTACTCAATCGGAAAAAGAAAAAATTAAAACGGGTCTCACTAGCCGGTTAAGCAGTGTGCAGATGTTTTTTATCTTTGGATGAAATAACAATGTATGCAATTAAAATGGTGGCTACCAGCTTTGCTGGTATTGTGGAACATGCAGCTGTGCTCTCAGACTTTCAATGGATTTTATAACATTGAATACCAGCCCAGATCAGGGAAGTTGTGGCTTAAATTGGCACGCTTCAACGAAGATTTTATCCTGGTGCATTATTTTGCTTCCGGACTTGGATCCAATGATATTGGCTTTGATAGGGGAAAAATAGGTGCTCAAAAACTGGTGCAATTCCAAAGGTTTGGCAACCGGGTGCTGCTGGTAGAATCCAATACGCAATACAGGGCCAACTCCGGCAACTACGCTGAGCGTAAAACGGTGGAAGATGCTTTTGCTGCTTCTGTTTTATATGGCTTTGTTATTGAAAAAGATACTACTGATGGGGTATACATAGATCTGGTACCCTTTCTTGCTGAAGACCAAATGGGGGCTGCAGGCAGGCTGAAAGAAATGAAACAGGGTAGTTTCAAAATTGATAAAAGCAAATCAGTCGTCATCCCCGAAGAACTTCATGCATTTCCCAGAAACGTAGAGTTTGAAGCCTGGTTGACCCTCACGGGAGAAGCCACTGGTGATTATCTGAAATCCGTAACCCCAACAGATGATATCGTTTCGTATCGGCAACACACTTCTTTTGTAGCACTTCCCGAAAATGGTTATCAACCCAGGAAGTACCACCCCTTTTCCGTCTACTTTGATCTATCTTTTTACGATTATGCTACTCCCATCGATCAAGCTATTGAAAAAAAATATATTTTACGCCACCGACTCGTGAAAAAGCATCCGGAAAAAGAAAAAAGCGAGGCAGTTGAACCTCTTGTTTATTACGTTGACAACGGCTGTCCGGAGCCCATCAAAACGGCTTTGATGGATGGAGCACGGTGGTGGAATGAAGCCTTCGAAGCCGCGGGTTTTGTCAATGCTTTTCAAGTAAAGGAACTACCCCCGGATGCCCACCCCTTGGATGTAAGGTACAACACCATCCAATGGGTTCACAGAAGAACAAGGGGCTGGTCATACGGTGCCACGGTTGCAGATCCCAGAACGGGGGAGATCATCAAAGGCCATGTAAGTCTGGGGTCTTTGCGGGTCAGACAAGATTTTATGATTGCCCAGGGGCTTTTGTCGCTGTATAAAAAAGGCAATGAAGATCCAGGTCCTATGACCGCACTCGCATTGGCACGGTTGCGACAATTGTCGGCCCATGAGGTAGGGCATACACTGGGACTGGCCCACAACTTTGCTGCCAGTGCAGACAATAGGGCATCCGTGATGGATTATCCGCATCCGCTTGTAAGTCTTGCAGCCGATCAAAGTGTTGATCTTAAAAATGCCTATGATCAAAAAATCGGAGTGTGGGACAAAAGAGCGATCGTATACGGGTATAGTACTATGGCCGATGAAAACCAATTGGTGAAAGTAATCGCAGCTACCAAAGCCATGGGCCTGCATTTTCTATCAGATCCAGACGCCAGACCCGATGGCAGTGCCCATGCCGAAGCGCATTTGTGGGACAATGGCACAGATGCTGTGGCAGAATTGCATCATATTATGGAAGTACGTAAATCTGCTCTTGCCCGATTTGGAGAAAATAGCATTGCTGTGGGTACGCCATTTTCAGAATTGGAAAAAGTATTGGTGCCTGTGTATCACATGCAGCGTTATCAGGTTGAAGCAGCTGCCAAATGGATTGGGGGTTACCGCTATGAATACGGCGTAAAAGGAGAGGATGCCCCCGGTACCACCAGCGTTGTATCAACCGAAGATCAGCAAAAGGCAATTACTGCACTGATTGAGACCCTCGATTCTTCAAATCTTGCCCTGCCACCGCGTTTGTTTGAATTGATTCCTCCACACGCTTATGGTTATGATCACAGTCGCGAAAGCATGAAACAGGAGACAGGATATGGATTGGATCAAAACGCAGCCGTTACAGCCACCATTGATCACGTATTGGCGCTATTGCTCCATCCGCAAAGATTGGCAAGAATCCAAAACCCGGGACAGATGGGTCTTAAGTCTTATTTGGCCTTTATCCAGCAAAAAATGCAAATCGAAAATGAATCCAATCCGGGTTTATTAAAAATGCTGAAGCATAGAAGGTGGGCCTTGCAACTGATGGCACTTGCATCTGATCACCAGCATGCCAATATAGCCACTGAAGCAATGGACCTCCTGCGATCCATGAAAAAATTGTGGGCAAGATCACATGGAGATGATACCCATTACAGGTATCTCATTTATCTTACTGAAAAATTGGAAGCGCACGAATTTCCAAACTTAACCAGGCCAATGATCTTGCCACCGGGAGCACCTATTGGCTGCGAAGAATGATCTACAACCATTACATTTCATCCTTAAAATGTGAGGCCGGCTGGTGGCACCATGGTTATGCGGCCCAAATAAGATTGCGTCTGCCAGGCAGTCCTCAGTTGAGCAGATGGCTGGGCCAGTGTATTCAAAATCTCAACCAGGATGGTGTGGCTCAGGAAGTGTTGGCAGGTGTGAACAGCCTCACTTTTACTTTTTTGCCTCAAAGCAAGATACAGCCGATTATGGAAATGATGAACCAACTGCCAGTACCAGCTGAATCAACTGTTTCAGTTTATACTTTGCCTGTCATGTACCGGCCGAATGACGCTGATACAGCCGTGGTTTGCGCCAAGCTTGGCATCGACTTTGAAACGTTGGTTGACCTTCATAGTAATTGCGAATATTATGTGGCCTGTATTGGCTTTATGCCCGGCTTCATCTATTTGGGAGGGGGTCAGCAAAGATTACAATTACCAAGAAAACATACCCCCGCGTCGAGGGTTGCCCCCGGCTCGGTGGCCATTGCCGATGCCTATACGGGCTTATACTCAGTTGAGAGCCCCGGTGGTTGGCACATCATTGGTACAAGTCAATGTCGCGGATACGATTCGCTCAGCCAATCATTTTTGCCGTGGAAGGTTGGAGACAAAATTTTCATTAAAGCTATTACCCCGTGAGCATTAAAAGTACAAAAGGTTTTGCTACCCTAAAAAGTAAGCACAGTTACTGTACCCTGCAGGACCGGGGCAGAAAGGCATTTACTGCCCTGGCAGTTCCAATGGGTGGACCCATGGATCAGCATGCATTTGACATGGCAAATGGCTTACTATGTAATGGGGATGAGGATTCGGTTTTGGAAATAGCTGCACAGGAATTGATCTTACAATTTAGTAAAAGTACGCGCGTTGCCTGGGTTGCAGGACCCGGCGAGGTTTTGGTCAATGGCACAGAAGTTCGTTCTTCCATAATTGAAATAAACGCTGGTGACGAAATTAAATTTTGCTACGCCCGCACCTTTACCTGGCGCTACCTGGCCATTGAAGGTGGTTGGAAAGGCGAGTTGGTGTTGGGCAGCAGGAGCACAATGTTGTCTTTGGGCATGCCCGCTTTGCAATACCTGGGCAGACTGCAGTACAATGCTAAACCGGTTGAGGGTGATTTGCCATTGAGTCTTGCATCTTATGTTCCTGCGGTACACGACATTCCCATTTTTCCGGG
>CALMWS010000314.1 GCA_937870795.1 uncultured Bacteroidota bacterium
GGGACTAATGTCCCCTTTTTTTTTGCAACATCTTTTCACACCAGGTTCGGTACACTAAATAATTGTAAATGGACAAATCAATGTTGACTGCCTTCCGGTCAGAGAGGTCCATTTTTTTCAAAAAGTCAACCAGGTTGAAGTAGCTAAAATATTGTTTTTTATTGAGGCTCTTTTTCTGGCGATGCAGCGACAACGAAAAATTTTTCAACTGTGTTTTAAACGTTTCATAATCGTCAAAACGCAGCACGTACAGTGCAATGACGTGCAACGCAAAGGCCCTTAGTTTTTGATCCTGGGAGCCATACGAGGTTTGAGCTGTGAATTGAATGACATCTACATATTGTTCGTGGTAAAAACAATTGAGGGCATGGGCCAGGTGGGTGCTGCCCTGCAAATCGGTGGTAATCACATTGCCAATCCATCGTGTGATAAATTTTTCAACCCAGTCATAAGACTCGATGGCAGACAGTGCAGAAATCATATTGGTAAAACGCACCATGGATATGCGACCTTTGTCCATGAGTATCCCTGATTCCATGGCGATGTTGTACAGCTCTGCAATGGAAGCCACATTGTGGAGTTTGCCCATGGAATGTAAAGTATTGCCTTTGACAATCAGGTAAAGTGAAATCAGCGTATGTGTAAAAGATCCGTCGGGGTATTGTTTATTTTTCACTGAAGTCACCAGTGATTCAAAGGCGGATATGTCATTTTCGGCATACAGTTTTACGAGCAGTTCCAAGTTTAATGCAAGCTCACTTTGGGGCAAAAGGGGAAGTAATGAGCGCATGGTATTTATCAATTGTTCGTAGTCGTAATCCATGATGGTACCAAAGTTGTGCATTTCTGTCAACAGGATGGCGGCGTGTTCTTTGGTGGCGGTGAGCCAGCTGATTACATAGGTTTCGAGTAAAGAGCCGCCCACTTCGTATTTGATTGGATTGTTGCTGAAATATTGAGAATGGATGGCGCGATACTGTGTTTGCGCAACATCAATGTCGAGACAGTTAACAGCATTTAATTTTTTTTCAAGCAACTTATAGGTCTGGTCAGCGAGTTTGTAAGCCCCTCTTCTGTTGTATGCTTCCAGGGTCAAAAGCTCGAGTTCATATTTTTTATGCAACATTTCCTGATGTGCCATCCAGCTTTCTGTCCAACCAAAAAGCACAGATAAATAGTTTTGAAAAACCTTAGGACTCAGGTGTGGAAAATGAGCATTGATAACGGAATCTGTATCTGGTAAATCCGTAAGTCGGTCTTTGTGCGACTTAAAAAAAAGGAAGATTTCGAAGACGTCGGCTTCCAAAGAAGTATGTCCCAAAATGAATTCGTGCAACGAGGCCCATTCCTGCTTTTCAACCAGCGATAAAATTTGAACCAATTTGCAATGGGCGAGCGACAAAGAAATATATTTTTATTCAAATATATCAGGAAAAAATGACAATATCATAAATATAGATAATTAAATATCAAGTATTTGCAATATATTTAATTAGATCAGTCATTAGGAATATTCTAAAAAATAGAAAAACCGCAACCCTTAAAGGCCTGCAATTTTGACACATCAAAAACTTAAAAGTAGCTTTATGGAGGGCAGTACAACCATCAAATTGAAGAGTCAGGTCAAGCCACCTGCAGAAATCTGGCATAGTGAAAAAAGTAACGCCACAAAGGCAGGCAGCACATTACCGGCAAGCCGTATTACCATCAAAGAATTGCATAGCAGGGAAGACCTCGATCGGTTGTATGAAAAGATGGAAGGCCTGGAAAATACCATTCTCATCATCCACCAATTAGACCTGCTCAATGGGGCCACCGATCTCAAACCTGCTGCCATCTTTGCTGCTCCCTGCACTCGCAACCGCATCAGCAGACATATCCAACAGCTGGAGTCGAAAACGCAGGCATACAACCCTCATGACGATTTGAAGGCAGGAAAAAAGTGCCAGGGCAAAAAAAACATCATCATACATACCCATGACGGCTTCGAGGTCATCCGCACAAAAGAAATAAACCACATCACCGCCGAACGCGCCTATTGTCAGATCTTCCTCACCCAGGGTCGCAAACTCACTGTGAGTAAGCCCTTACGGGAAATCGAAGATTTACTCCCCGCCTGCTTCTTTCGGTGTCACCACTCCCATCTGATCAACCTCAAAAAAGTTCAAGCCTACAAAAAAGAAGACGGAGGCCTGGTAGTGATGAAAGACGGCAGCAAGGTGCCAGTAGCGAGGGCGCGGAAGGAGGAGATGGTGAGGGTGTTGGGATGAAAAACGAATTTAATGCATTGAATAAAATAGGGACGAACCTGAAAATCCTGTGAAAAAGAGTAGGGCGTGGATGCTGAAAAACGGAGAGAGTAAGCGAGAAAAAGAAAAAATCATTTTTATGGCAACAACTAAAAGTAAAAGTTTGCAAATCAAAAAACAACTTCAGAAAGTTATTGAATTAATTGAAAGAGGCGAAGAAATCGGCAAAGTTGATTACAAAAAAGTAATCAAGTTGATATTGGATATTATTGATGCTATACTTAATTTTTGGCCATAGTTGGGTAATACTTAATAATTAACGTGTTGTGCTATTAGCATGCTAATGCATATTTAACTTTTCCAAGAGGTTGG
>CALMWS010000315.1 GCA_937870795.1 uncultured Bacteroidota bacterium
CCTGGTGAGATTGGCCCTTTTTCATTGACCAATTACATGGAAGTAAAATCGTATGGAGAAACCATCAAATGGGTTACCGGCAGTCGCTACATGCCGCCCTGGAAGGCAGACCCTGTATACAGGCATTACCAGGAAGAAAATTACCTGACTGATGAACAAATAAACAAAATAGCGCAATGGGTTGACAATGGCATGCCATATGGCAGTGCCAATGAAGAGCCTTCTTTTCCTGACTATCCTGAGGGCAGTGCATTGGGCACACCTGATTTGGTATTAAATTTTGCCACCCGCTATTTGCATAAAGGAAATGGCACTGATGAATACAGATACTTTGTATTGCCAACAGCTTTGCCAGAAAATAAAATCATCAAAGCCATTGAATTGCGACCCGGAAATAAAAAGATAGTGCATCATGCATTGTTTTTTCAAGACACAACCGGAAAGGCCAGAAGTTTCGATGCTAAGACACCAGAATATGGTTTTTCGGCCAATACCTCTGGTTTTGATGTCAACTCTGTATTGTTGTATGAACAATATCCTGGCTATGTTCCAGGTCAAAAACCCATCCGATACCCGGAGTCATTTGGTCAACGAATGAATAAAAATGCCGATCTGGTCATACAAATGCATTATGCACCTACCCCTATAGACGAATACGACAGTACAACCGTGAATGTTTTTTTTGCAGACCCAGAAGAACAAATTGATAGATTTGTAAAAGACAGGATCCTGTTGCCATCTGATCTTCCAGGAGGTTTTTTTGCATTCAATATCCCCGCCAATCAAAAAAGAGTGTTCACCGGAAAATGGAAGACAACCCAGGATCTTACTTTTCTGAGCGTTTTCCCTCATATGCATTTGTTGGGTAAAAGATGGAAGGTATGGCTACAAAGGCCGAATGGTACCATTGAAAATCTGATTAAAATCGATGATTGGGATTTCAATTGGCAGGGAGGTTATTACTTTAATGAAGCTGTAATTGCGCCAAAAGGCACCACTGTTTATGCTGAGGCAGAGTACGACAATACTACCAACAATCCGCTAAATCCCAATACACCACCCGTTGCAGTAGGATGGGGAGAAAAAACCAGTGATGAGATGTATTATTTTCCTATATTACACACACCATATAAAGCAGGTGATGAAAACTTGGTTTTTGGTCAAGTTACTGCAACAGCTGATCCTATATCTGAGGAAGGAAAGTTTGCAGCCAGCGTATTTCCAAACCCCTCCAGGTCAGAAATGGTAAACTTTGAATTTAAATTGTCCGATGCCAATACGCTTAACATCTTTCTGACCGACGAAAGTGGAAAAGTAGTGAGAAATCTTAGGAAGGGTGAATTTTACAATCGAGGCTACAATTTTATTCATTTCGACGCCAGTCAGCTGAATGGAGGTACCTATTTTATAGTTGTTACCGGTAAAAATTTGCAACACACTGAAAAAATTCAAGTCATAAAATAATGATCAATCAACAAACTGCACTAATTACGGGAGGCTCACAAGGCATTGGAGCAGCCATTGCCTCTACCCTATTGGATTTGGGAATGAATGTAGCCGTGACAGGGCGTGATGCTACCAAACTTTCTGCTCTTGAAAATCAGCTTAATGCCAGTGGCAACAAGCCATTGTTGTGCATTGAGGCAGATGTAAGAGACCGGTACGAAATGGATCGGGTGGTAAAATCCTGTAATGAAAAATTTGGCAAAATTGGCATTGTGATTGCCAACGCAGGTGTAGGCAGTTTTGTTTCAATTGACGAAATGAGTTATGACTTGTGGCACCAAACCATAAACACTAATCTCACAGGTGTATTCAATACACTAAAATCTTCACTCGAAGATCTTAAGAGTAGTCAAGGATATTTTATAACGATGGCAAGCTTAGCCGGAACTAATTTTTTTGAAAAAGCATCAGCTTACAATGCCAGTAAATTTGGGTTGGTTGGTTTTACCCAAGCGGTCATGTTGGATCTTAGAAAGTTTGGCATTAAAGTTACCACCATTATGCCTGGCTCTGTGGCTACACATTTTAATGATCACGTCCCTGATGAAAAAGATGCGTGGAAGATTCAACCTGAAGACATAGCACAAATCGTTGTTGATTTGCTAAAAATGCCTACCCGGACACTGCCCAGCAAGATTGAAGTCAGGCCAAGTTTTCCATCAAAATAATTTGTCTTAAATTTTTATAAATCGAGCTGTCCTTATGATGCCGGAAGACAAGAATTGAACGGCATATAATCCAGCTGGAAACGCGGATGTGTCCAAGATATATTTATTATTACCAACCAGATTGAGATTCAGTGTCATTTCGATTCCATTGAAGGCAAAAACTTTCATGTTTTCAATTGAAAAGGGCAGCTGGACTTCAAGATAATCATGAGCGGGAACAGGACTCATCACAATGGATGCCTCCAACTGATCAATAAAATTTATTACATCAATGGTCACCGAATTTTCAACTGAACAACCAAGTTCATCGGTGATTTTATAGTAGTAAGTACCTGGTGGCAAGTTTGAAGGGTTAAACCCGTTAATCGCAGGAGGTTGCCAGGAAATGGTATAATTGCCCTGCCCTCCCAAGGGTGTGATGTTGATATAACCTGAATTTTGTCCTGGCGAAGCATCTTGCTTTTCCACATTTACAATGATATCGGAAGTAGAAGGCAGTATAAGCGGACCCACCACTAATTTGCAATCTTTTGCATCACTCACAGTAGCAAAATAGAGTCCGTTTTTTAGATTTTGTATTTTGTTGCCGATTTGTTGATTACTCCAACTTATCAAATAAGGCTTAGTTGCACCATTGACAGTTAGAGCAATGGCTCCCGTGCTATCAGAATTACATAGATTTTTTATCAAATCAATGGAATAATTAAATGCCGGAATTTGTGCCACAGCAATGGAGCCGGACTGACTTATACATCCATCGGCATCTGTGATGGTCACACGATAATTGCCACCACTCAATTGATCCAAAGTATCTGAAGGGCCTTGAATCATGCGTTGGGTTCCATTGCTCCAATTAAAATCAAGCGGAGACCTCCCATTAAAACATGAAGCTGCTATTTTCGCAGATTGATCTGATGGGCAAATATTGTCGGTCAATTTTAATATATCCACAGTATAAGCAATATTTCCGGATGGTACGGTAATTGACTCTGTGGTAATCTTACAATTACCAGCATCCACTGCGGTAAGTGTATAGACCTTTGGCAATAAGCCAATAATATCTTCTCTATTTTGATTGGTACCCGTCCAAAAATATTTATATGGCGGTAGCCCTCCAAAGACAGTAGTGTATATCGCACCATCCATTTTTTGCAAACATCCCGCGGGAATTACATTGTCAATACTATAAAACAATTGTGGCGGTTCTCTCACAATTATATTTTCTTTTTGAGCAGAACAACCATTGTTGTCATATATGGTCACACTGTAGTTGCCGGCCGTCAGGTTGGGTCGGAATTGGGTTAGAGGCCCATTATCATTCCAAGAATAACTATAGGGGGATGTACCTCCCGCAACATGGATTCGAATTTGACCAGTTCGGGTACCAAAACATCTGACATCTTCGAGATTGGTTACATCGAGTTCAAGAGAATCGGGACCTGGAAGGGTAGGATTATATATTTGACTACAATTAACTCCATCCGTAATAGTCAAATGATAAGTGCCTGCAAGAAGTGAAGTTCTTCTATTTCCAACAAATCCATCTTCCCATTCAAACGTATATGGTGGAATACCATTGACTACATTGATTTCAAGTATACCTGTTGCATCGCCATAGCATAAAGGTGGTTTAACAAATGTAATGACTGGTTGTAATGCTGAAGCGGGTGTTACATCTATGGGGCCAAGTTCTTTCACGCAGCCAATACCATTGGTAATGGTTACATAATACGTTCCGGCTGAAACATTGACAAGATTGAGTGTGGTATCTCCCCTACTCCATCTGTATTTGAAGGGTGTATATATACCATTGTGATTGATTTTAATCTGTCCATCATTTAATCCTACACATGTTGGTTTTTGTATAGATTCAACAACAGCCTGAAAGTTGGAAACAGATTTAATTTCAATAAAAGACGTTTCAAGACCACAGCCATTTACATCTGTGATTTTACATTTATAAAAACCACTCGTCAATTGATCAATGTAATTGCCGGTAGCTCCATGTAACCAATTGAACTGGATAGGAGGACTACCACCAGTAACATCTATAGCAAGTGTGCCGTCACCCTTGCCGTTGCATGTTTCATCCGTGATAACTAAATTTTGGATTTGCATAGGGTTTGAGGTGTCTGTTAATACCAAAACTCCATCGCAATTCTCATCAATCTGATTGCAGGGAATATCTGGTTTTCCGGGATTTATATTTGGGTTTGTATCATCACAATCACCTCCAAACAGACTATAACCTACAGGTACCTTACTGTCACATTTTCTTACAAATTGATCTGGATTTCCATAGCCATCAGCATCGGAATCAAGATAATAAATAGCACTTTCTACCGTCGAAACATTGCCCAGGGTAATGAGATCCAATGCGATATCCCCTTCACTTCCCTCGGATGTCTGACCTGAAAAGCGCATTGTGAAAAGAGTTGATGGCGGTACTTCAATGGCTTGAATTGCTTTATTCCACTGATTTCCTTTGTCCCCATTTTGGAGAAAGATGGAATGCCAGCTTGTCTTATTGTCTGTACTAACCTCTACGTTCAGGCTTCCAATGTCTTTGCCATACATATGGTAAGCAAAATCCAAATCGCAGCCTGAAGAAATAACACCCGATTTAAGACAAGAAGTCTCTAATATTGCTGTCATGTTTGTTTTACATAGGGCAGGACTGCTTTCTATGTAAACATATTTACCACCACCCAAATATCCAGAGCTTGGTCCGGTAAAATCTGTTGGTGTTTCTCCTTCATTTACCAACCAATCTGTATCATCACTTTTGATATTTTTAAAAATATTGTCAACATCACACGCTTCTTCACAACTTTGCTGACAGAGCAGATAGTCTTCAAACCCTTCCAGCAAGTTAACATTGGTACAGGAAGTTTTGAGGGTTCTTACACAACTTGGCACCGAAAAAAGAGGTGTCAGGCAAGAAGAAACAAGATAAAATTCATACTCTACATCAGGCTCCAAACCCGGAACCAGGTAGCGTTGTAAATTACAATTTACTACAACAGTCCGTGCAGTGCCTGGCTGACCTTTTTTCTGGTAATGAATCTCCAAATTTTTGCATGAAGAGGGCTGGTTCCATGAAATTTCAAAAGCAGTGTTGGTGATTTTGGAAATAAAAAAGGATTCAACTGTATTGCATGGTTCCTCTACAAAATTGAGATAAACAAACTTTAATATACCTTTATCGTTGGCTGCTCCGTCACATACTATCAATTTCCAGAGTCCGGAGGGATTGGCAGGTATGTTTAACTCCGACAAAGCTTCATCCGGCTGATAACTGCCTGCAAAAGGAGGAAAACCCTCTGCAATGGACAAGCAAGCTTCATCAGAAAAAACGGAAGGTTGACTGCAATCTGCTCCAGGAATACCATAGTTATCGTCAACCGTTCCATGCCTGTCTGTTAAAATAATTCGATTTCCTTGTGGACTTTCCAATTGAATCAACAAATCTGCCGGCCAGGTATGGGTGGCGATCATGGAAACCGATTGTAGTTTGTAAGGCGTTGCGGATGGTGGCAGGTTGACTTCTATGTTGAAAAAATCAGTTAGGCCATTATCGCAATTATTATCTCTAAGTTCAAGGTTGAGTTCGCACGAAGCATTGTTGTCGATAGCGGTAACAAAACTAAACGGCCCGGCCCATTTACTGGTATCTGCTGCTGCACATACCGCTCTGATCCAAAAAACGTAAGCTGTGCCGGCAGTCAGATTGTCAAGTTTTCTGAATTTTTGACTTGCAACAGGCGTTTTTGTGGTAGCCGACAAGGCAACTCCTTTTTCTCCATAAGCCAATTGGTAACCCAGAATTGGATTGTTGTTGTCTACCCAACTAATGGTAATAGATCTGGAAGTGATTTCAGAATATTTTAATGAAAACGGCTCTTTGCATGCACCCAACATTTTGGATGCAATAAATAATATTAAAACCAATGAACCAATCCACTTCATATTGTAAAAATACTTCAGATTGCTGTACCCTGAGTGTTAAAAAGTAGAATTTGTCTTCACCTACTATACAATAATCCTAAAATTGGGGCTTAACTAAGTTTTTCCAACTGTTTTGACAATTCCCTGAGCCGTACTTTCATGGCAGGACTTTCACTTTGCGACCAAACGGGGATCATACTTTTTAATTCATTCGCCAATTCCGGATATTTAACACATATTTTACCACATACAGTTGCCGAAAAAGCACGAATGGCCACGGCCTGGTGTGCAGAAGACAGGAGTTTGAAACATACTTCAAATACTTCTCCTAAATATGGATCTTTTAAATCAATAAATTGCCAAAGTCTAACAATATTGCGAGCCACAGCATCGTGATGGGGTTTTCTGATAGCCTTTAGCAATTGATCCATGTAGGGGAGAAATAAATCAGCATGATGGTCTCCCAGGAGCCCAACAACCCAGGCTGCGCGTTGAGCCAATAGCTTATCTTCTCCATTCAACCACTGTACAAGGGCCTTAACCAAGGCTGGATTTGACACAGCAGACTGCCCAACTAACACACAACTTGCCTTTGAAAATTGATCCAAAAGCAAAGCAGCTGCGGCATTTTTATCCAGGGGTTTCATTTGCAAATAAAATGTAGCGGTAATATTTCATAAATACATACGACCAAAGCCATCCGATTCCAATACCAATCAAACTACCCGTTAAAACATCGAGTGGGAAATGCACCCCTACATAAATTTGAGCAAAGCCTATGATCGCCGCCCAGGTTATCAACGGAATACCGATTCTTTTGATGACCCTTCCCAGCGTGAGCGTTAAAAATACAGCGATGGCAAAATGGTTGGTGGCGTGAGATGAAGTAAAACTGTATCCACTGCCGCACCGGATTCTTACAACAGGATTGTGTATGGCATCGTTTCTGCATGGTCTTTCTCTTTTCACCGTCTTTTTTATCAATTGACTGCTGACTGTGTCTGAAGTACCAACGGTGAGAAAACAAAACAATATCAGCCAATAAGCGTTCCTGCCGTAATTATAAATAAAAAATGATATTATAAAAACATACAAAGGGAACCATATCCATTCATTACGCATCCATTTAAGCCAAAAATCAAAAAAGGGATTCGACAAAGAACCATTGATCAGATGAAAAAGGTTATAGTCTGCATTTAGAATTGCCTCCATGAACAATTAAACTTATGCTTTAATCGCATTTGGTTGCATGGATGTAAACATGTTTTGAAAAGAAGTCCCAGTCAATCTCTTCCGGATAGGCTTTATTAATGGCCTCACAATTGCCAAAAAGTGACTCGAATTTGTCTTCGTAGTGTTTCTTTTCAAGTTTATAGGCTACTTCATTGCCTACTTTCACATAATACGATTTAGGTTGCCCTCCAGCAACGGAAAAGCCTCCAATGCCCACAGAAGCGCTTTCCTTAGCCTGCGGGTCAAAGAAGACCTTGATTTTATTGCAATAACCAGGATTGATCAATTGAAGGAGCAAAGATTTTTTCTCATTTTTAATCATTACTTCCGAATATTCAAAAAGAGCATAACCTTCTTTGATGTGAGCCAGGTTAACCTGTTTGTTTTTGTCCCATTCTGTAAAATCATTCATTTTATCCATCCCTTTTGAAAACTTATCCCACTTGCTTGGGGCAATGTACATGTGATGGATATCCTGAGGCTGAAACTCCATTTTTTTACCCAGAGAATCCTTGATGGTTATTTTTTCGATCAAACCTTTTTTTCGATCGATGTCATCAATATATCCGGTCACCTCCCTTCCATCAGCGAGAGTAATGTAACTGATTTTTGATGAGGAAAAAGTAAAATTACCATCTAAGAAATCCTGCGCAGAACAATAAAACGTCAAGAAAAGAAGTGTGATAAGTGTAGTCATTTTCATGGTGTAAATATTTTTCACAAAGCTAAGAATTTTTAGCCAAAGATGTAAGCCATTAAACCGGTTAACACACAAATATGAATGAAGTAAATTGAAGAAACACCATTATAAATTCGGTAAAAGAAGCTATATTTGCATTTTTTCAAAATTTAATTCACATTTATGATCCTGGAACAAGACAGGTATACTTTTTCGGGTGGCATAGATCCACTTGATTTGGTTGAAAAATACAGGGCACCTCTATACGTTTATGAAGCGGCAACCATTCAATCGAAATATGAAAAAATGGTAAACGCCTTTTCTGTGTCAAGGTTTAAAATCAATTATGCCTGCAAAGCACTTACCAACCTGTCTATCCTCAAATACATGAAATCACTTGGAGCGGGACTTGACACGGTTTCCATCCAGGAAGTAAGGTTGGGACTGGCTGCCGGCTTCCATCCCCAAGACATCATTTACACTCCCAATTGTGTGGGCATTGAAGAAGTAAATGATGCGGTAAAACTAGGTGTAAGGATCAACCTCGACAATTTATCTATTCTCGAACAATTTGGAACCTTGTATCATGCCACCTATCCAGTTTGCATACGCATCAATCCGCATATCATGGCAGGAGGGAACGACAAAATTTCGGTAGGCCATATTGATTCAAAATTTGGAATCTCAATACACCAGCTGCCCCACGTTTTGAGAATCGTCAAAGCTACAGGATTAAAAATAGAAGGTCTTCACATGCATACAGGCAGCGATATACTGGATGCGGAAGTGTTTTTGCTGGGAGCTGAAATACTGCTTACTGCAGCCAACTCATTTGAAGATTTGGATTACATAGATTTTGGATCCGGTTTTAAAGTGCCTTACAAAGACGATGGCATTCAGACCGATATTGAAGATCTTGGTGAAAAAATATCTGCCCGATTCAACAGTTTTTGTGAAGAATATGGCAAGGAAGTCATGTTGATGTTCGAACCCGGCAAATACATGGTTAGCGAAGCCGGTACATTTTTGGTAAAAGTCAATGTGGTAAAACAAACAACCAGTACTGTTTTTGCAGGCGTAGACTCAGGTTTGAATCACCTGATCCGACCCATGTTTTACAATGCCTACCACAAGATTGTCAACATCTCAAAAACCAGCGGCAGAGAACGAATTTATACCATTGTAGGATACATCTGCGAAACCGATACCTTTGGATCAGAGCGAAGATTACACGAAGTCAACGAAGGTGACATTTTGGCCTTTTACAATGCCGGGGCTTATTGTTATGCTATGTCTTCCAATTACAATTCGAGATTCAGGCCAGCAGAAGTATTTATTGTCAATGGCAAAGATTACCTGATCAGAAAAAGGGAAACGATGGATGATCTGATGAGGAATCAAATAGAGATAGATTTATAATAGCAAATAAATGAAACAGCACCTATTAAGCAGTATTATTTTGGTCTTAACGACTTTGATACTATTTTCATGTAAGCAAGAAAAATCGGAAGAAAGTAAGATTGCGTTCATTAAAAAGAATGAAGTGCATTTTGAAAATGGCAGCACACTTCAACTCGGAGACAGTCTATCAAAAGTCTATTTTCTTATCCGGCATGCAGAGAAAGATACTCAAAAAATGGATCCTCCTCTTAATGAGGCCGGTAAATTGCGGGCTACAAAACTTACCCAAATGCTTAGACAGTCCTGGCTGGATGCTGTGTATACAACACTTACAGCAAGAACAATGATGACGGTTGACAGCATCACACAATACAAAGGGCTTGTCAACAATATTTATACAACCTCCAACATGAAGGAGACCTTTACAGAAGTAGCTGCTTCTCCCAACATCAATCGAGTACTCATTGTTGGGCATTCCAACACTATTCCGCCACTGGCCAATTTTTTAGCAGGCAGAACACATTTTAACAAAACCATAGATGAAAAAGCTTACGACAATTTCATCATAGTAGTGCAGAAAAAGGACAGTACAAAACAAGTATATGAATTGAAGTATTAATAGCCCCTGGCATGATCATCGCCTCGAGGATCGGCACCACCCTGCAGTCGGCCATCGGGCAATACAAGAATGGCTTCTAATCTTCCAAAGGGTTTTCTTTCTTTAAATTGGTGTCCCATTTTTTTCAATTTTTGAATAACCAATGTATCAAAGCCGCCTCTTTCGATTTGTATGCTATCCGGCTTCCATTGGTGGTGAAACCGGGGTTTAGCAACAGCTGTATGTGCATCCATGCCATATTCAATCACATTGATGAGGGCTTGAAATACACTGGTGATGATGGTTGAACCTCCCGGCGTACCCACCACCATGAATAACTTTCCATTCTTCTCTACAATGGTGGGTGTCATAGAAGACAACATTCTCTTACCGGGTTCAATTTTATTTGCTTCCGCCCCTATCAATCCATACAAATTGGCTACACCTGGTTTGATTGAAAAATCATCCATTTCATTATTGAGTAAAAACCCGGCATCACCTACTACCACAGATGAGCCATATGCACCATTCAAAGTAGTAGTCACGGCCACCGCATTGCCTTCTTCATCCACAATGCTCAGATGGGTTGTTTCTTCATGTTCAGCCTGCCCCAGTCCTGCCTGTATAACTTTGGAGGATGAAGCTTTATTGACATCAAAATCACTCATTCTATCCGCAGCATAAATGGAATCAATTAATGCGGATACAGGAACCGGATAAAAATCTGCATCACCCAGATGTTTTGCCCTGTCTGCATATACACGCCGCTCAGCTTCTACCATCAAGTGCATCATGGCCGCATCATGAAATGGCATCGTTTTGAAGTCAAAAGACTCAACACACTTAAGCAGTTGAATTAAGGCGACACCTCCACTTGAAGGGGGAGGCATAGAATAAACTTTAAAAGTCTTGTATTGGGTGGATAAAGTAACACGCCACTTTGCCCTGTAATTTTCCAAATCCCTGGCAGAAATAACACCTTTACCACGCTGCATTTCTGATACAATTTTTTGGGCCGTAACCCCTTTGTAAAACCCATCCACACCCTGATCGCGAATGAGCTCTAACGTAATGGCAAGTTCTTCTTGTTTCAGCACATCTCCGGCCTTCCAGATTTTGGATGTAAAAATGGTAGGACTTGTGTTTACTTTTTCAAAAAGCGATCGCTGTTCGTTTAAATTTTTAGCCTCCCTCTCTGTAAGGGCAACACCCTCCCTGGCAAGATCGATGGCGGGTTGCACCAAAATTTTCCAGTTTTTTAACTTACTAAATTTTTCATACGATGCCCATAAGCCCGCTACCGTTCCCGGCACACCTGCGGCCAGGTGGCCATGCTGGCTTAAATCGCTAAGTGCATTACCAAGACTGTCGAGGTACATGTCTTTTTTTGCAGCAGCTGGCGCCATCTCTCTATAATCAAGAGCTGAAACTTTGCCATCTGCCGTGCGCACTACCATAAAACCTCCACCTCCCAAATTTCCTGCTACAGGGTAACAAACGGCCAATGCCAATTGAACAGCAATAGAAGCATCAATTGCGTTGCCACCCTTTTTCAAGACAGAAACACCTACTTCCGTAGCCAGGGGATGTGCGGTCACTACCATGCCGTGCTCTGAAGTAGCGGTTTTTTGGGGTGTATCTGGAATATGAGGACCCCTCTTTTGGCACGAAAAGCTTACAAAAGTCAGTAGTAATAAAAAAAGAACCGCCTTCATTTTTGTTCAAAAATAGGAAAGTACCATCAAATTGTAAAACTTAATATTCTGCTGTCAAATGTCTTTTTTCATAAAAATCCACCACGACAATGAAATAAAAAGTGCAATGTACAAAGCAGAAAAACCCAAAGCTTCGGTATGGGAAAGCAGGATTTTGAAGCCCCATTCCTTTTCCAACCATACATCAGGCAGCTTAAAAAATGGGTTGGGCATCAAATCCTCTACTACATTCATTGGATAAAACAAGGTGGATCTGTTGTTAAAATAATAGAGATGGATGGCCCTGATTACGGGCTCAATAAACATAATGTATGAAAAGTAAACAAGTATAGCAAGTGTTCCTTTACGTATCCATACAGCTACAAAAAAAGCAAAACTCAAATAACCAAGGCACATCATAAAAAATCTGGGTATGGCAAAGTTGTTGTCCCATATTATTTCAAAATCATAGCCATCTGTGTGAATAAGACCCAATAAAATAGAGGAAACTACGTACATTAGTGTAGCCACAAATGAAAGTGACAGCAATACCGATATTTTAGACATCCAGTATTCCTTTCTTGTAAGTCCGTTTATGATAGATTGGCGTTGAGTTCGATTGGACACTTCAGAAGTAATCATATAGACCATCATGAAGCCCAAACAAAAAGAAACAAACCAATTGCCTACATAACCCTGATAATCCCAGACAGTAGGGAATTCGTAAAAAGTAATACTACCCGGCATGGGCGGTGGGACGTTGGCAAACACCTTCTTGCCAGTAAGAATGATCAGAGGAAACAAAGCCACGAAGATGGCCGAAAGCGCTATGACAACGCTGTTTTTCCTGAATTTAAGCCACTCTAGTTTCAATAATGTTCTCATCATTTGGTTTTATTTTGACTTCGGGTAATTTCCAGGAACTCCTCTTCTAATCTCTGTTTCCTTAGCACCAGATGGTTGACATAAATGCCCTTTTCAACTAGTGCCCTATTGATGGCGGAAGCCGATATTTGCGGCTGTACAGTGCATTCAATATACGACTTTTTGGCGGATGTAATTTCGATGCCTTCCATCTCATCAAGCGCAGCTACAAGGGCTTTTAAATCGTCGCTACCGATCTCACCCAACAGGTTATCATTGAGCATGGCTCCAACCGGGCCAGATGCCAGCAAAACACCATTCTTCATTATTCCTACGTGGGAGCAAATTTTTTCTACTTCATCCAGGATGTGACTAGCCATGATTACAGTTTTACCTGAATCTGCAATTCTCCTGAGGATTTGCCTGACCTCTGCTATACCTTGAGGATCCAGGCCATTGGTAGGTTCATCAAAAATCAGTACTTCCGGGTCCCCTATGAGGGTAGCCGCAATGGCCAGGCGTTGTTTCATGCCTAGTGAATACGTAGAAAATTTACTTTCCTTACGGTGCCATAGATCTACAGTTTTGAGCAGGCTTTCATAATCTGGATTCGACACCCCTTTGATCAGGGCCACGATCTCTAGATTGTCAATTGCATTGAGGTAAGGATAAAAATTGGGGGTCTCAAGTATGGCGCCTATTTTCACCCGATGCTTGTCGCCATATTCCCCTCCAAACCACGAAAATGATCCTGAGTCATATTTCAATATACCCAGAATTACAGCCAGTGTGGTGGTCTTGCCACTTCCGTTCGGCCCCAAAAGACCAAAAACCATACCCTGGGATATGGTGAGATTTAAATCATTGACAGCTTTTATCCTGCCATATGATTTATGTAAATTCTTTATTTGTAGTATTTCCATGAATGGATGATTGTTTTGTTTTTAAACCAGATCATGTGATACTGATTGTTTGACTATATAAAAATAACGAATCAAAGTCTTGGATCACTGTAATTTTCGATTATCGAAGGAAAAAATACGATTTAGGATGTCCCGTCAGGCATCAACGAACAATGGAAAGGTCAATTTATTCTTGTCTGTGTTTAGGGGCAATTGAGCAAAAAGCATGTCAACGCCTTTGAGTCCATCGGGGCCCAAATCGATAGAGCGTTGATTTACGTAAAGAGAAATATGGGCGTCTACAACTTCTTTTTTCATTTCCTGGGCATGATCCATAATAAACGGAAGGCTGATTTCAGGGTGGTTGAAGGCGTATTGAACACTTTCAGCCACCAATCGATTGACAGCAGTTTTAACTTCTTCCGGAAAAGAACGCTTAATCACAATACCCCCTAAGGGTATAGGTGTATGGGTTTCTTCTTCCCAAAATTCTCCTAAGTCCTTTATTAAAAACAGCCCTTTATCACGATAAGTAAATCTACTTTCATGAATAATAAGTCCGGCATCAAATTCACCAGATAACACCCTATCTTCAATGTCTGAGAACAAAACCTCTTTTTTATTATTCAAAAAAGGAAAGGCTTTTGACATCAAAAAATGAGCCGTGGTGTGCCAACCAGGAATGGCAATTTTGCTGTCTGCGTCAGGCACAAATCCAGCCCTGGCAGCTACCAATAACGGTCCGCAATTGTGGCCCAATGCCCCTCCACTGCGCAGCATTTGGTAAACATGGGTCATCTGGGTAAATGCATAATAACTAAGCTTGGTTACATCAAAACTTCCTTTGGCGGCTTCTCTGTTGAGTTGCTCCACATCCATCAACTCAAACTGAAACTGCAAGCCATTCGTATTTATGCGATGATTGTAAATAGCATCAAAGATGAAAGTATCGTTGGGGCAGGGAGAAATGCCTATTGTAAGTGTCATGAAACTCGGTTGGTATTGTAAACAAACTCATTGATCATCTGGTTCGCTGCTTTTAAATATCCATCAGAAACAGTAGCCAAAGCTTTAGACTGCAAGGCAAAACGTGAAATCCGCTCCAGTTTTTCAAGATCAAAATCCGCCATAAGGCTTAAAGCATGGATAGCATGAGGGCTCCAATCGAAATCTCTTATACCGTATCTGTAAAAGATAAAAGTATTGAGCCATTTGATTTTTTTATCCAACAACTGACTGTTGTCCCGGGCAGATAGATAAACCGATGCCAGCATTTTTATAAACTCCATGGATTCATTGCCCGGTGGCTGCCAAACAGGTATGGCTCTTTGCTTTCTTTTAATGGAAAATATAAAAAACAAAAGTACTCCTGCCATCAGAAAGTAATAAGTGTATCTCAAAAGATCGTGTTTCAAAACTTCATACATCGGACTTTTTTCCACTCTGGCAAAGTGTGAACCACTCAGATTGGCATCGGCCATTTCGCCCAAGGCTCTTTCAGTAAAAAATAAATCCTGCATAAAACGGCCATTACCCAATAAATTCAAAAGATAATCTACTTGAGATTTACTGCCATGGGTTAACCCAAAATTACTAAAAACTACTGGCAAACTGTGCACAAGCAACTGACCTCTGCCCAGGTTAATTTTCAGCGCAAATAATCTGTTGTCATTGTCTTGCAACATGAGGGTATCATACGACAACATATTTATCAGTACCTCATGATTGGAAGAATCCCCCGCCTTAAGCTCCAGATGTGACAAAGGAAGTTTAGGCATCACATCATGCCAACAATTGCTGAATTTATTATTTGCCCATTGACATACGCGCACTGAATCAGAGAATGTGGCTACGTTAAAATTCCAGTTTAGATTCAAAGAATCTTCTGCTGTGGCATTGGCTGATGATGCTGAAAGTACAATATTGCCTCCATTTTTAACAAAATTGAGAAGTTTGTTCATTTCATGCGCAGAAGGATTGAAGCTGGGAGTAATCAGTAATATTGTCGAATTGAATTTTGAAGCCAGTGTTGTTAAACTATCGGGAATCTGATTATGTGTTGAAATTACGGCTTTTGGTTGTATTGCCTTGTGTAAGAGCGCACAGCCATAAGGTAGTTTATCTTCGGGGTGATAGGTTGGAGTCCAGTTTTCATTGTGGGGTATGAATAGCCAAAGCAAGGCCAGCAGGCTGCCGTAGATGATGAGCAATACAGTTTTGCTTAGCTTCATAATTCCATTCCTTTTTCGCTTAAAGTTGAAATGGCAGGCATTGCCAGTTCTTTATATTTAAGGTATGAAATGTGGTCGGTCAAATGATGGCCAAACCAGGCATCATTGTAGCCTTTCATCAAAGTATTATAAACTTGCTTAATCTGTATGTTTGACAATTCCTTGCTATAATCCAGGTTCGTTTTGCCAGATTGCCAGACAATCATTTGGTGTTTTTCCAACTGTGAAAGATACTTTATAAACATCCACCTTACAGCTTCTGCCCAGCTTTCTTTTGACTCAAACAAAGCCAGATTTTCCAGAAATGTATCGTCTTTTTGGGCCTGTTGGTACAACATATCCCATTCGGTATCTGTAGTGCTTGTTGCCGGATTGCGCTTTTGCATGAAACCCGAAGTAGATAAAAAATAAAACAAAGTCACAAATAAGGCCACAATGGCAACTATTTTGAAATTGTCATTTTTTTGAAGTTCAATAAACTTTTTAATTATTGATTGAACAAACGAATTCCATTTCTCTCTCCAGGAAGAGGGAGCACTCAATTGTCTGGGTACAATATAAGTAAAATCATTACTTTTAAGCGAGGCATTGATAATGGAATCATTAATTAAAACACCTGCTTTTTTTTGAGTAAGGGCAGGTGTCTGCGCCGTCGCCACATTGAAAAACACCATTACCAGCAAAAACAGGACATTATTCATCCAATTCATCCACCAATGTTTTACCTATATTGTTGATTCGACTTTCCAAATTGCTGCCATACCGATTGTCGAGTAAATCATAATATTTCAGGTTGAAACAAATTGTGCTATACCCATTAAAAACAATGTAAACTGCAATTTGAAACATGCTGAGCAAAGTGAATGCTGTCTTCGGCATTTCAGCATTGGTGCCTTTAGAAATCGCAGAAAAATTTTCGATCACTTGCGCAATTGTAAAAGGGAGGAAAATAAGGCTATGGAATGTATTGACAATGATGCCCAATAAAATCATAAAACCAAAAGCTACCCACCATTGGTTTTGTGTAAGTTGCAGGGCTTTTTTTATGGAATCCCAGATACTAACCTGGTAACGAATAGCTATAAAACTGGCATAGATGGCACTGTTGATGTACCATAATATTAAAATTGCTGCTATTCCTAAAAAGATGCCACCGGCTATCGGTGATGCAAACATCAATAGAAAGCCCAACATTACCAGCATAGCCGGTAAAAGCCAAATCAAAAAACCAATACCAATCATCTTACCCAGTACTGGTCGCAACACTTCCCAAAATTCTGAAACGTCTTTAGCATAGTCACCTTTCTGCCGATATACTTCCACCAAAGCAATGACCATCAATTGTGTAGCTAAACTGGCTAGAAGAAATATGACTGCTACCCCTGAAAAGGCATAAACGGCTGACATGATTGCATCTTCCATGGCCACTCCATTAAAATCACTTAATGCCATGTAATAAATCACAAATGCTACCAGAAAAAAAGGAAGGGTTATGTAAGCCATACTCCATAACAGCGGTTTCCAGCTTTTGAAAAACAAGATGGCCGAATCTGTCAATACCTCTCCAAAATCCCTTGCTTTTTCAATAGTAATTTTGTTCGACTCCATGTTATACTTTTTCTTTTAGTTGGTTGACTACCATTTTCGGGTAAATGACAAAGTAACCTATGATGAATGCAAATGAAATTAAAATTACAAATATTCGGCTTACATCGTACAGGGATTGGTAATGCCTGGTTAAAAAACTCTCCAACATTGCTGCCACTACGATGACAGGTGTTATGCCCACCATAATGGACAGCCCCCTCCTGGCCTGCATGACCAAGGCAGTAATGCGCGGATAAGTACCCGGAAACAACCACGAATTCCCTATGATTATGCCTGCTGCTCCCGCAATAACTATACAAGACAATTCAAGGGCACCATGTAAAAAAATGGTAGTAAAAGCTATCCATCCTAAGCCTTTGGAAACAAAATAATACAAAAAACATCCTACCATGATGCCATTAGAGATGAGTATAAACGCGGTAACAAAGGATGAAAGCAGACCTACTGCAAAGGCGAGTAAAGCCACCCTCACATTGTTGATTCCGATGCCCATAAACATATTGGTCTGAGATTCGGATTTATAAATAGCCAGAGGATCTCCTTTGCGGATGTTTTCTTCTGTTACATCCACATATTCATCGCTTAATATCTGTCTAACAAATGCAGGGTTCTGCCAGGAACTAAAACCACCAATGACCACACTTATCAAAAAAACAAGCAAGCTCAACCGCATAGCAGGGAATGCACCATGCATCACTAACGGAAGATCAACGGTCCAGAAACGAGAAAATGGCTGTGGTTTTTCCTTGTGGCGATAGATGCTATTGTGAAACCGTGCTGCCAGATTATTGAGGTATTCAATCAGACTGCTGCCGGGATAAGTAGAACGCGCAAAAGCAAGATCTTCAGTGATGCCAACGTATGCATTGGCCAAATCATCTGCATTCATTTTGGTATTACCCGCCAGGTGTGCTTCCACTTTTTTCCAGGAGGGATCATTCTCAGAAATAAATTGCTGTTCTCTCAAGAAGCTGGGCTATTTTCAACAAAAATAACAAATTTTAAAATTTAATTTCGTCAAACGATGACAATTGATGTGGTTTCAATCCATCTAAAGTTGATAATATCTATCTTTGGAAGAAATTAGCACATCTTATGAGGTTACGTTTTTTGTTTTTTTCATTCATTTTTCTTCTAAGTGGGCTTACTTCAACGGCTCAAAAGAATGAAACCTATTACAGTTCAACCCTCCTGCAAAGCGATCAGATTGCTTTTCAAAAAGGCTTGCAAAACACTGACCGTCAATGGGATGTTCAACTCAAATCCTTCGCAGCATCGGCCAATAAGAGTAGTGTGTCTGAAGAAGAACTGGAAAAACTGAGACAGTTACCAGATCATCATACCATGCCTCAAATTACCCGAATGAGATCAAATCCAGCAAGGCTTAATGTCAATTATGAGGGAAACAGAGGTACAGGCTCTGTTCCACCTGACAATACAATTGCTGTTTCGACCAATGGATTTGTTATCTCAGGCATCAACTCCAATTTATTTTTTTCAAGGACAGATGGCAACGTAATTTATACCCAGGCCCTGGCTGACTTTTTCACCGATCTTGGACTGGGAGCAGGTTATTTTGACCCAAGGGTCTATTTTGATGTGGTAAGCAAACGCTTTATAGTAGTAGCATTAAGTGGTTCTGAATCAAATGTATCTTCGGTTTGTATTGCTTTTTCCGAAAATGAAGACCCTTCACTTGGCTGGCACTTTTACAAATTAAAAGGGGATGTGTTGAGTGAAAGCTTGTGGTTTGATTACCCGAATATTGCAGTGACAGAAAAGGAACTATACATCACCGGCAATATGTTTACAGATGCCAATCAATTCCGTTACTCAACGATATTACAAATCAACAAAGAAAATGGTTACAAGGGGGAAGCTTTGACTTATAAGTTTTATGCCAAAATGAAAGAACCCACAACCAATCAGTTTTTTTTCAATATTACACCGGTTTCTTCAGGATGGACCCAACACAAAGCCGGTGGTATCAGGTTTTTGACCAATGACCCCAGAGGTGGGAGCAACATCACAGTGCTGTGTCAGACTTCAGGAACCTTAAATGAAAACCCTGAATTTGAAATTTTAGATGTCAAAACAGGAGATAGCTACGACGTTTCTCCTACTGTACCCCAAAAAGGAACTACCAATGTACTTCAAACCGGCGACTGTAGAATTCAATACGCGGTAGAGCTCAATGGCGTAATTCATTTTGTATTAAAGGCAAAAATCAACAACAAAGCCGGCCTTTATTTTGGCAGATACGATTTAACCAACAACAAATTGTACACACAGGTCTATGCTGAGACAGACATGCATGTGAGTTACCCCTCATTGGCACCTATGGGAAAAGATGCATTAGATAGCAGAATGCTTGTACAATACCTTAGAAGCAGTGATGCCATCTTTCCGGAGCAAGTGGCCATGGTTTTGGATGGAAGTGGGGAAGATTTTGTTTTTTCAGAACCCATGGTTATCAGAGATGGTGATTCATTTGTAAATGCACTGGATGCCAATAATGAGCGATGGGGCGATTATTCGTGTGTATCCCGGAGATTTTATAATGGATTGGCAGAAACCTGGACAGGAGGTTGTTTTGGAAGAGTACGGTTTGGAACATGGATAGGACAATTCATTCCATCTGAGGAAGACTTCAGAGATATTTTTGCCAATAAAACAGTGATCAATGAAGGTGACACAATCCAATTTTCTTACGTGGGTACAGACAGTCTGACCTCCTTTACATGGTTGGCAGATGGAGGTGTTTTCATCGATTCCGTCAGAGCAAGTTATGACAGCCTGGGAAGTTATCCTCTTGAAATCAGGGCCATCAACACAAGAGGAGAAAGCATTCGTTTGATCAAAGAAGATTTTATTCATGTTGTTCCCAGGGTCATCTCACCAATAGCCCAATTTGAAGCAGATAAAAACCTGGCATTTGAAGGGGATACCATCCAACTTTACGACAGGAGTGAAAACGGACCCACCAAATGGAAATGGACCCTTACTGGCGCTACCCCATCCTCTTCTGCAGAACAAAACCCAAAGGTTGTATATTCCAAAAAAGGGCAATACAATGTAGTACTTAACGCCAAAAACAGCGCTGGTGAAGATGTAGAAGTGAAACAGAAATTTATTAAAATTGAAGCGAAAATTCTGGCACCCGTTGCCAATTTTATGGCAGATAAACGAGAATTGATTGAAGGAGATTCAGTGCAGTTCACAGATTTGTCTAACAATCAGCCAACAACATGGCAATGGCTGATTGAAGGTACAGAGACTGATACGTTGACCACACAAAATCCTGTTTTTACTTTCAACAAAGCAGGAAGCTACAACGTACAACTTACAGCTTCGAACTCAGCGGGGGCCAACACAAAAAGAGAAGAGGCTTATATTGTGGTGGGTACAGCATCTACCAAAGATGCTCAATGGATCAATACTACCAAATTTTATCCCAATCCTGTTATCACTGATAAATTTTATTTGACTTTTGAGTTAAAACAATCCGAAAAAATAAAATTTGAAATCATTTCCTCATCAGGTACTGAGGTTAAGACGTTGCTATATAAAGATGTAAAAGCCGGAAGAAATGAACTTTCATTCAATGCCGACATGCTTGGATCAGGTCATTATTTTCTAAAATTAACCGGAAGCGCTGAAAGGCACATTGTGGCCATACCATTTGTAGTAGCCAAATAACCAAGATTGATAAAACACAGAAATATGAAACTTAAGACCCCTATGGGTTATGCCACCATATAAGCAAATTTTGCCTATGCCGCGAAATTACTTATAAGTTGTATCAGAGTTTTGTAAGTATGAAATCAGTGATTTTAGTAAACAGGTGGATGGTGGCATTATCACCATAAATACCGTGATTTCTGTTGGTATAAACCACTGAGTCAAACTGTTTATTGGCCTTAATCAACTCTTTGAACATTTCAGCTGAATTCTGAAAATGTACATTGTCATCAGCAGTACCATGCGCAATGAGCAAATTGCCTTTCAACTGATCTGCAAAATATACGGGTGAATTGTTTTTGTAACCAGCTTCGTTGTCTTTAAGAGTGCCCATATACCTTTCGGTATACACTGAATCGTACCACTTCCAATTGGTCACAGGAGCCACAGCCACTGCAGTTTTAAAAACATCGTTACCCTTGAGTATGGCAAGGCAACTTTCATATCCCCCATAAGACCATCCAAAAATACCAATCCGGCTACCATCAACGTATGGGAGTGAAGCAAGATATTTGGCAGATTCAATCATATCCATGGTTTCATATTTACCCAATTGCCCATAGGTCATTTTTCGAAATTCTTCGCCTCTTGCACCTGTGCCACGAGGATCAACGCATACTACCATATACCCTTTTTGGGCCAACATTTGGAACCACCAGTAATAGGAACCCATCCAACCATCGGTCACTTCCTGACTGCCCGGGCCGCTGTATTGATAGATGAGTACAGGGTATTTTTTGGTAACGTCAAAGTTGGAAGGCATAATCTTCCATGCATTAAGCGTGACATTCTCTGAAGTATTAAATTTAAAGAATGATACTTCACTAAGCTGATACTTTTTCATTTTTGTACGCAGGGATTCATTGTCCTGAAGTACCCTTAGTTTAAGGCCTGCATTGTTGTACAGCGCAATCACAGGCGGTGTATTGATGGTGTTGTGGTTCCATGAATAATAATCAAATGTAGGTGAAAAAATAACATTGTTGTCACCCTGAGCAGGAGTAATGCTCACTGCGGCACCTCCTTCGAGAGACACCTTGTAAACCTGTCGATCTATGGGTGAATCGATAGAAGCTTTGAAGTAAACAACATTCCTTTTTTTATCCAAACCGTACACAGATAAAACGTCATAACCATTTTGGGTAAGCTGCCTTACTTCTTTTCCCTGCATATTGTATACATAGATAGAATTGAACCCATTTTTTTCCGAGGTCCAGATAAAATGTTGCCCATCTTCCAGGAAATCAAGATTATCATGCATTTCAATGTAATACTTACTTTTTTCCTTCATTAGCACAGAAGAAATACCTTTGTTGGCATCTACCAAAAGCAACTGAAGGTGGTTCTGTAATCGGTTGAGTTTAATCACAGCTACTTGATTGTTGTTTTGGGTCCATTTCAATCTGGGCAAATACATATCTGTCAAATCTCCTATTTTGGCGTCAACCGTAATTGCCTTTTTGCAATTGTAAATCTTGAGAGAAACGCTCGCATTGGTATCCCCCACTTTTGGATATTTAAAGCGTTCGTATCGCGGATGACTTCCATCTTCAAACATTGGCATGATGAATTCCGGAACCTTCGTTTCATCAAATCGCATAAAAGCAAGGTGATTTCCATCAGGTGACCATTCAAATGCCCTGGTGAAGCTGAATTCCTCTTCGTACACCCAATCACACATGCCATTGATGATGTGATTCTTTTTACCGTCTTTGGTTACCTGACTGGTTTTGCCCTTCTTGAAATCACGGATGTAAATATTGTTTTCATAAACAAAAGCTGCCTTAGAGGCATCGGGTGAAAAGAGCGTGTTGGAAATTAAACCCTTATCAAATAAGGATTCCAGCGTAGCTTTTTGCCTGTTATAAACATAAATTTTGCCTTTGCTTGAATGTCTGTAAATGCTTTCAGTTTCTTCCTCAAGTATAATATAGGCTTCATCCCCGGAAAAACTGTACCTGGAAATTTGACCCGAAAAGCCGGCAACCCCTTTTATGGTGCTGCCTTCCAGTAAAGTGTCAGTCTTTTGACCTGATTCCACATCAAAAACTACGATGGCGTTGCCTTCAATTCGTGTATAATGCCGGCCATCATTCATAAACCTGAAGCCCGACGCAGGCTTGGTTTGAAAAGTGCCATTAACATAAATATCTTCCAGCGTAATGGGCGTTTGGGCCACGCAGGATATATGAATGGCGGTGAGAACGAAAAAAATCCACAAGCTGTGACTTACCAGTTTATTCATGTATAAAATTATTGAAGAGTGTTATTTTCGTTGAAGATGATCGCATCGGACTTTGTATGGTCAATTTGCAATCTATTTACAGGCGCTTTCTTTTTGCCAAACCATTTTGACAAAAAGTTTTCACGCTCATTAATAAACATCTGCCTGCTGCTGCTTTCCTCCTGCACAACAAAAATTTTGGATAATGGGAATTCGATTAAATGGATATAATGCAGTGCTTTTAATATCAAATCCGAACTTGAGCTGTAATAGTGCTCACGCTCATTCAGATCATTTTTTGCCATACAAGATGCAGCTAACAGTACTATTTGTAAACCTTCTTCACCGGCTCTTGTGCATTCTTGTTCGCATAGATACCAGTACTTCTGAATTTCATTTGCCTTGGTTTGACCTGACCACAAACTGGCCTCATCTATTGTCATAGGACGCAGAGATGCTCCCATAGCTTCTATGTCTGAAAGATAAGTAAATCTTTTAATGCCATTTAACAAAGACATATTTAGCACATTGCTCAAGCTCACAAAATCTGCCTCCACTAAATCGGCCAACTTTTCCTCCCAGGAAGGAATGCGGGGCAAATAAAAAACATGTGTAACCTCCTGCAATTTTTCAGCAAGGGCCACCACATCGAGTGTAAGCTGACCTTCCAATTCTTGCTCCTGTCTATGCTGTAAATTTACTGCAATAACCTCTGCTTGTCCATTACTTTGCAATACCTCATGCAATTGAAGGGCTAACTGAGTATCAGTCCTTGCATTAAAAATCAGGCACTTATTTTGAATATTGCTCAAAGATTAAGGTTGCTTTAAACTAAAAGTATACTCGGCCACTGCTTTAATTTCTTCAGGCTTAAGTATTGCTCCCTGGGCCGGCATTACTCCTTTACCATTGGTAATTAAAGCAATTCTCTCCTCCAGGGAAAGCACACTGATGCTCAAATCTTTGCTTCCATTTAACCCCAATTTGCCATCCATGCCATGACAAATGGAACAACTGACTTTAAAAATTTTTTGTCCGTCTACAGCAGGAGCAGAAGTCACAGGGGCAACTTCTGGAACAACTTCTTCTTTTTTGTTTCCACAAGCCAAAAGCGCTAAGCACAAAGCAGTGCCGATGAAAAGTTTTGTTTTCATAATTCTTACATTCACAATTGTCAAAAAAATAATTAAGTTTAAATTAGATTAATGGCGAAAATACAAAATAAAATTTGGTGAAAATCGAAAAAATCGCAGCTCCTATTAAATTTCGTTTATCCCTGATTTTCAAAATTATCTTCGTACCAGGATGCATACATGTTGTAATTTCCTGCAATTCTTTTGATTTCACCCTCAATGTGGTCAATGGAAATATCTTTAAGCTTCCTTGCTGGCACCCCTCCGTATACAACGCCACCTTCTATTTTGGTGTTTTCCAATACAATGGCTCCTGCTGCAATTATGGTATTACTGCCTATCTCGGCGCCGTCCATCACAATAGCTCCCATACCTATCAATACATTGTCGTGGATGGTACAGCCGTGCACCATGGCTCCATGTCCGATGGAAACATTGTTGCCAATTGAGGTAGCATATTTTTGGTACGTACCATGGATGATGGCACCGTCCTGTACATTTACATAATCACCCAAGCGGATGGTATTGACATCTCCCCTTACCACACAATTAAACCAAAAACTACAACCAACTCCTGTGGTTACCTGGCCAGTAATGGTTGCATTGGGAGCAAGTTTATTGTCTTTCCCAAACTCTGGAAAAACGCCTTTAACCGGTAAAATGAAAGCCATATTTTTTAAAACAAAGATAGTGCATATTGCTTACCTTTGAATGGAAAATCAAGTTACTTATGATACTGAGACTTACCTGTTTGCTCCTCTTACCATTTTGGATGAGTGCACAAACATTTTACAGGGGAGCCGACCTCTCGTACGTCAACGAAATGCAGGATTGCGGTGTGGTTTACAAACAAGAAGGGACTGACATTGATCCGTATGCCTTATTTGCCAAAGAAGGCTGTCAATTGGTACGACTTAGGTTGTGGAACAATCCTACCTGGTACAAAGATCTCAACAGTGGCAAAATGTACAGCAATCTGGAAGACGTAAAAAAAAGTATATCCAGGTCAAAGCAGGCAGGCATGAAAGTGTTGTTGGATTTTCATTTATCCGATAGTTGGGCAGATCCGCAAAAACAACTTGTACCTGCCTCCTGGGCGAACGTAGTTGGCAATACCGATGTTTTAAAAGACTCTCTTTACAATTATATTTACCATACGCTGATGGGTCTTGACGAGGCGGGACTCTTGCCTGAAATGGTTCAGGTAGGCAATGAGACCAACAGGGGCATTCTTTTGTCGGCTGCCGACAATGCCAAGTGGACCATGGAATGGCCCAGAAATGCCATTCTGTTCAATGCCGGCCTCAAGGCAGTCAGAGATGCTGCCTTGCACAGTCAGAAACAGATTTTCTCCATCATCCATCTGGCAGATCCGGGTGAAGCTAGCTGGCTTGCTGAGACCTTCAACAAAAATGGCGTTACAGATTATGATGCGATAGGGCTTTCTTATTATTGGGCCTGGCACAAACCACGTACAATCCAGGATTGTGCTCAAACCATCAAATCACTCAAACAGAAATACAACAAAGAAATAATCGTTCTTGAAACAGGTTACATCTGGACACTGGCCGGAAATGACCAGGCCAACAACATCATCAACGAAGTGCATCCATCTTATGCGCCTCCGAGTCACGACAGTCAATACCGCTGGTTGCGCGATTTGTCAAAAGCGGTGGAAGAGGCAGGTGGCATGGGTGTTTTGTATTGGGAGCCTGCATGGGTAAGTTCCCCATGTTCTACCCCATGGGGTAAAGGATCACATCAGGAGAATGCAACCTTCTTTGATTTCAACAACAATGCCGCCCGGGATGGAGGATTCCGATGGCTGAGAGAAGGAAAGGTACAGGCCACTACTTCAACAAAGACCGAGCCTATGATCACATTCGATACAACAAGTCGCAGCATTTTTTACATGGGTCACGAACAAGCGATGGTCAACGTATATGCCATCGATGGTAAGTTGATATACAAGACTACTATCTCCCCGGAAGGCAGTCAGGTTTTGCCAGGCAACATAAAAGGGCTTGTCATTGTCAACCTGAGTACAAAGTCTGGCATAAACAATTCGATCACCATAACCCTACCTTAAATTTGTGAAAATTCAGAGAAACGCCGCAGTAGGATTCATTTTTATTACTTTATTGATTGATGTCATTGGTTTTGGCATCATCATCCCTGTATTGCCTAAAATGCTGGCAGAAATGAACCATATAAGCATCAATGAAGCCAGCAAGTATGGAGGTTATCTGCTTTTTTCATTTGCTCTGGCACAATTCATTTTTTCTCCCGTCATGGGCAATCTAAGCGATCAATATGGGAGGAGGCCGGTCTTACTTTTCAGCTTACTGGGCTTTGGTATCGACTACCTGATTCTGGCATTTGCACCGAGCTATTCCTGGTTGTTAATAGGCAGAATCATTGCCGGCATCACAGGAGCAAGTTTCACAACTGCTTCAGCATATATTGCTGACATTAGCACGCCGGAAAACAGGTCCAAAAATTTTGGCATGATTGGAGCGGCTTTTGGACTGGGCTTTATCATTGGTCCTTTGTTGGGTGGATTGTTGGGACAATTAAGTCTGAGGGCTCCCTTTTATGCAGCCGCTTTGCTATCTTTTTTGAATCTATCCTATGGCTATTTTGTTCTGCCCGAATCTTTGTCTGAAGACCTGAGAAGACCTTTTAACTGGAAGCGGGCCAATCCGTTGGGTACCTTAAGACAGCTAGGGCGATACAAACAAATTGGTTGGTTGTTGATTGCCTATTTCTTGCTTTTTATGGGAGGACATGCAGTACAAAGTACCTGGAACTATTTTACGATGTACCATTTTCAATGGAATGAAGCCATGGTCGGATTTTCGCTGGCATTGGTGGGTGTTCTGGCGGGTGTTGTTCAGGCTGGTCTGGCGCAGAAAGCGGCCAACAAATTGGGCATAGGCAAAAGCGTTTATACTGGATTTGCCCTGTATACAGCAGGCATGTTTCTTTTTGCTTTTGCCTCTTCAACATGGATGATGTATGTTTTTCTAATCCCCTATTGTTTTGGGGGCATAGCCATGCCAAATCTGCAATCTCTTATGGTGGGCAAAGTACCTGCCAACGAACAGGGAGAATTACAGGGCGGCCTCACCAGCCTTATGAGTGTTACCACCATCTTTGGTCCCATGTTGATGACCCATGTTTTTTATTTGTTTACGAGCCCTTCTGCCCCAATAGTTTTTCCAGGTGCAGCGTTTTTCCTGGGTGGTATTTTTATGCTTATGAGTTTTCTTATTACCTTTTTGTTACTCAAAAATTATGATTCACAAAAATGAAAGCCATTGTTTTTGAAACCATAGACACGCTGCCTTCACTCAAAGACATGTCGATAAGCCCAAAGGCAGATGAAGTTGAAGTCGATATCATTGCAGCTGCTTTAAACCACCGTGACATTTGGATTACCAAGGGACTCTATCCCGGGCTTGTGCCGGATACTATAATGGGAGCTGATGGCGTTGGCTATTACAATGGCAGGCGAGTGGTCATCAATCCCGGTCTGGCCTGGGGTGAAAATGAACAATTCCAGTCGCCAAAATTCAGAGTATTGGGAGTGCCTGATCATGGCACCTTTGCTGAAAAAATCTATATTTCTCCAAAAGCGTTATTTGATGCTCCTTCGCACCTTACCGATGAAGAGGCAGCCGCCCTTCCTGTGGCGGGTGTGACTGCCTACAGAGCCTTGTTTTCCAGGGCAAAACTTCAGAAAGGTGAAAATGTATTGATAACGGGTATTGGCGGTGGTGTGGCACTCATGGCAGCACAATTAGCCGAGGCAGCCGGAGCCAATGTATTTTTTACAACCGGAAGTGATGACAAACTGGAAAATGCTCTTGCCCTAGGCTTTAAAGGGGGAGTCAACTACCGAAATGAAAATTGGCTGGAAAATCTTGCAACGTTATGCGGTCATCTGGATGTGATCGTAGATTCAGCTGCGGGAGACAACATTAGCAAACTCTTGAAACTGGCTACTTATGGCAGTCGAATTGTTTTGTATGGAGGTGCTTTAGGAAAAATGGGGGGCATCAACCCACAACCCCTTTTTTGGAAACAAATGGAAATCATGGGTTCGACCATGGGCTCACCTCATGACTTTGAGCAATTGTTAGCTTTTGTAAATGACCATCAAATCCGAACCAGGGTGGATAAGGTTTATCATTTTGACGATTACGGCCATGCCTTCGCAAGGCTCTCAGTTGGGGAACAAATGGGTAAGGTTGTGTTGAAGTTATAAATAGTGAAACGAATTCTAATCATTTCAGATAATCATGGCTTTTTTTCCCATGAGTTGGATGTGCATGTAAAATCTGCGGATGAAATATGGCACGCGGGAGATATAGGAAGTCTTGATTCTTTGCGTAGCTATATGGCTACAAAACCTTTTAAAGCCGTTTTTGGCAACATAGATGATTTGGACATCCGGCAAACCTTTCCTCAAAATTTGGTATTTGAATGTGAAGGATTAACAATTTTAATGACCCATATTGGAGGTTATCCGGGTAAATATCCCACCAAAATTAAGCAGTGGATTCAATCGCAAGGAGCTGATATATTTGTTTGTGGCCATTCGCATATATGTAAAGTAATGAAAGATCCTGTGCTGGGCCATTGGCACATCAATCCCGGCTCCTACGGTCATCATGGATTCCACCACATGCGCACTGCCATACTGCTTACCTTAGATAGAGGGAAAATAATAAATATGAGTGTCATAGAGTTGGGCAAACGAGGCATCGTTGACAAGGAAATGACATTGGAATAGATGGGCTTAAAGTATCTTTGCGCACAATTTGTTTTATGGAGTTAAAGAATGATTTATTAGTTAGGGTATTAGAAGGTCAGGAAGTGGAAAGGCCACCGGTATGGCTAATGAGGCAAGCAGGCAGGATTTTACCCGAATACAGAAAAGTAAGAGAAAGTCTTAGTGGCTTTATTGAATTGGTACAAAGTCCTGATCTTGTTGCAGAAGTAACAGTTCAACCCGTTGATGCGCTGGGCGTAGATGCCGCCATTTTGTTTTCCGATATCCTTGTCATTCCTGAAGCGATGGGCCTGCCTTACGAGATGGTAGAATCAAGAGGCCCCTATTTTCCCAGAACCATAGAAAACAAGCAAGATGTAGATCAGCTGTCAAGTGGAAAACCCGCAGCTGAGAATCTATCATATGTTTATGAAGGCATTGAAAAAACGTTGAATAAATTGGATGGCCGGGTGCCTTTGATAGGTTTTGCAGGAGCCCCTTTTACCTTGTACTGTTACATGGTAGAAGGAAAAGGCAGCAAAACTTTCTCTAAGGCTAAAAAGATGTTGTACGCTGATCCTCAATTAGCCCATCATCTGCTTCAAAAAATTACAGATACCATTATCCAATACCTCTTATTAAAAGTTAAGGCTGGTGTACAGGTGGTGCAGGTGTTTGACTCCTGGGCGGGGGTGTTGGATTCATCTACCTATGATACCTTCTGCATACCGTATTTGAAACAAATCAGCGATGCTTTGAGTCCAGTTTGTCCTGTAATATTATTTCCTAAAGGGGCATGGTTTAGCTTACCAGCACTGCATCAAATTGGCAGCTCGGGCCTTGGCATCGATTGGAGTATTGACCCGGCTTACGTTAGATCTATCACAGGTGCCGAAAAGGTACTACAAGGCAATTTGGACCCATGTATTTTATATGCACAGGAAGAGGTTATTCGTGAAAAAGCCAGGCAATTGTGCGACGGTTTTGGCAGGAACCACATTGCCAATCTGGGTCACGGAGTTTATCCGGATACCCCTCTTGATAATGTAAAAATTTTTGTTGATGAGGTCAAAAAGTACCGATATTAAGCACAGCCCCCATCAATAAATGTGCATATGTTAAAGAATACTTGCATTTTTTCTTTAATTTATAAACATATTACATAATTTCTATATATATTTGCCTGATGAATCACCCTCTTTCAGGCAAATGAACCTTCCTGCCATATCAAAACGGTTTGCTGAAATTGTAGAAATCCTCAATTCCAGAGGGGTAATCAAATCTGTAAGTCAACTGGCAGATACCCTGGACACCCACAAACAATCATTAAACGAAATTGTAAAGGGTAAACGCAATCTTACACTTGAGTTGGCCAGCCGGATTTGTGAGACTTTTTCGGTCAATCCCGCCTACCTGCTCATGGGTCAACAACCCAAGTTTATCCAGGCAGAAAATGGATATAGAAAAGACAACATATCTTATATACCTGTAAAGGTACAAGCAGGCTACGGAGAGCAAATCAGCAATCCCATATTTGAATCAGAGCTGGAAAAATTTAACCTGCCGGGCTCCCAATTCCAGGACGATGAATACAGGTGTTTTGAAGTTGAAGGAGAAAGCATGTCACCCAATTACCTGAATGGAGACAAGGTAATTTGCTCACATTTACCCAAAATATATCTGGGTCAGGCTATACGAGACTATATGGTTTATGTGGTGGTCACAGAGCATTCACTTCTGCTAAAGAGACTGGTAAATAAAATAAAGACAGAAGGATGCATTGAACTCATATCCGACAATCCCCTCTTCGATCCAAAACAAATACCTGTATCGGAAATTCTCGAAATATGGAAGGTTGAGGGCGTAATTACCCAAAGAAGTTTTGCTGCCAAAAAAGCCGGAGAGCCCGCTATTGGTTAAGATTTGACAATAGAGCCGCTGCTGCTCCCCCCTTCTCTTTTACTTGAGCTAAGTAAGTATCTTTTGAAAAATACCTACCTACAAACGAGGTGTCAAATTTGCCTGATACAAAGGCATCGTGGTGCATGACAAAACTTCCAAAGTCCAAAGTTGTCTCAATACCATCAATGTCGTAATGCTGAATAGCCCATTTCATTTTTTCTATGGCTGCCTTGCGCGTTGTACCATGGGTAGCCAATTTTGCTATCATAGGATCATAATACATTGGGATCTCCATTCCTTCTCTAAATCCATCATCCACTCTTACCCCATCACCAACGGGAATTCGGTATTTTTTTAACACATTGATGCTGGGTAAAAAATTATTGAAGGGATCTTCAGCATAAACCCGAAGTTCCATCGCATGGCCGTTGATAGAAAGTTCGTCCTGAGCATAGGGAAGTTCATATCCCATGGCTACTTTTACCTGCAATTCCACAAGATCAATGCCTGTGATCATTTCGGTTACCGGGTGTTCCACCTGCAAGCGGGTGTTCATTTCAAGGAAGTAAAAATTCATGTGTTTATCCACCAGAAATTCAACCGTTCCTGCCCCAATATAATTGCAGGATCTGGCAACATTAACCGCCGCGTCTCCCATGCGTTTTCTCAATTCAGGAGTGAGCACACTGCTGGGTGCTTCCTCTACTACCTTCTGGTGTCTGCGTTGTATACTGCATTCCCTTTCAAAAAGGTGGATAACATTGCCGTGTTTATCAGCCATGATTTGAAACTCAATGTGCCTGGGTTCTTCCACGTATTTTTCGATAAAAACAGATGAATCTCCGAATGCGGATTGGGCCTCACTCATTGCCATTTGGAGCTGATCTTTCATTTCATTTCCGGAGTTAACCAAGCGCATGCCCTTACCTCCGCCGCCTGCAGAAGCTTTGATTAGTACAGGATATCCTATTTCTCCGGCTATTCTTTCACACTCAGATGGATCGCTAAGAGCATAGTCTGTACCTGGCACAAGAGGTATATCAAATTTTTTGACAGCATCTTTGGCCGCCAGTTTACTGCCCATGATTTCCATAGAAAAAGCAGATGGGCCGATCAATAAGATATCGTGTTTTTCCAGATTAGCTGCAAAGGTTGGGTTTTCACTCAAAAAACCATATCCAGGGTGGATGGCATCTACATTGAGTCTTTTGGCAACTTCAATGATTTTGTCCTGTAAAAGATATGATTGAGCAGAAGGAGGTGGTCCAATCAAAACGGCTTCGTCTGCCATTCCAACGAACGGAGCATTGGCATCGGCTTCACTGTAAACAGCAACTGAGGAAATGCCCATTTTTCTTAGTGTCTTAAATACTCTGCAGGCAATCTCTCCCCTGTTGGCAACCAATACTTTATGGATAGGCTTAATCATGGTGGTCTGATTTAGGATGTAAATTTAAAAATTTGACACCTTATTAGGATTGACTTGTGTAATTTTATTCAAATTTAAAGATGACCTTACTCATTTGTCCTGATAGTTTTAAAGGTAGCATGACGGCAGTTGATTTCTGCATGTGGTCACAACAATTTTTTCAAAAGCATTTGCCTGGCTTTTCCACTACTTGTGTGCCTTTGGCAGATGGTGGTGAAGGGAGTTTGGTTGTGTTGGCCTCCTTACTTGACAATCCCAATTGGGTCAATTGTCATTCAGTGGATGCTTTACACCGCCCCATATTATCCCAATATTTAACATGTGGAAACAAAGCATACATAGAGTTAGCCAAGGCATCAGGTTTACCACTTATTCACCCTCAAGAGCAGGATTTGCTGAAAAGTAATACTTATGGCACCGGCCTGTTGATGAAACATGCCTACGAAAGTGGCTTCAAAGACATAGTTCTTTTCTGCGGAGGCAGCGCTACCATTGATGGGGGAACAGGCATCTTACAAGCATTGGGCTTCCGTTTGCTGGACAATAGGGGCAAAGAAATTTCAAATCGGGTAAATGCTCTGACTTCCCTACATACAATTGAAAATTCATCCAATTTTAGGCCCGATCATTTGACTTTGGTTGTGGATGTAAGGAATCCTATTTGCGGAGTCAATGGCGCGGCCAGAGTTTTCGGGCCTCAAAAAGGAGGAAGTGCCGAGGTAATAAAAAAACTGGATACCGCTTTACACAACTTTTCAGCCATGCTTCTAAACGGTGGCTATATAGAAGATACAGCAGAAGAGGGCTTGGGTGCAGCTGGAGGAGTTGGACTCGGCTTAAGCCTTTTTTCTCCAGTGACTAAATTTGGAAATGACTATTTTGTAATTGCGACCAATCTAGTAAAACAACTAACAGCCGCTGATACCATTATCACCGGCGAAGGAAGATTTGATGAACAAAGCTCAATGGGCAAAATAACAGGTACCGTAATTGATCTATGCCACCAGTACAAGAAAAAATGCATTGTCGTTTGTGGCAGCTCCAGTACGAGGTCTAATGCTGCATTTGAATTAATCAACCTTTGCAATGAATCGGAAATAAATGATTGTATAGCAGAACCAAAATTGTATTTAGAAAACACCCTGAAGCGAATATTTATAAAATAAAAAAGGGACCCATTAGATCCCTTTTATATTGTGTCAATCAATTAAAGCAAATTATTCAACTTTAATGAACTTACGGTTGATCACCTGATCACCCACATTGAATTGTAAAGAATAAAATCCAGGAGCAATGTCTTTAACAGAAAGCTCTTGAGGATTGCTGGTGTCAACTCTTACTTTTCTTACCAACTTACCCTGAACATCCAACAGATCCATCACAATCACCTGGCCTTTAATGCCATTGAAGTTAAGGTTCAACTTGTCTGAAGTTGGATTGGGATAGATTGAAAAATCAGTAACATCAAAACAGTTGTAATCATGAGAAATGGTCTCAGATACTTTGAAAGTGCCGTCCAAATCCAATTCTACCAACCTGTAATAGTAGGTACCATTTGATTTGAAGTTTACATCCTCAAATGAATACTCACGAACTACGGAAGAATTCTGATTGCTGCTAATGAAAGCTACTTTTTCAAACTCTTTTCCGTCCAAAGATCTTTCAACATTAAAACCTTTGCTGTTGATTTCAGATTCTGTTGTCCAGTTTAACTGAATGCCTTCGCAGTCAATTGATCTGGTTTTGAAACCGGAAAGTTTCACTGGAAGTGGTGCTGTTACACTTAAACTTGCACTTTCGCCATCATTGTCACCTGAATTGGTATTGGAACAATTTAGAGCATCAGAAGCATTGCTTGAGGTAACACCATTGGAAACCAATGAGAATCCAGTCACATTCACTGTGATCAATCCACCATCACCATCTGCAAGCGTAACGATGTTGTTACCATACAATGCATTGTCAATAGCTGAATATACCCAGGTAAAACTTGGACCGAAACCTGTCATAGCTACAGCTGCAGCACCACCTGTTGGCTTATAAGAACCAGAAGCAGGAAACGAAATGATCACGTCCAAACAGCCAGGAGCCAATTCACCGCCAGCGCTTGTTTCATTGATTGAAATAAAGGTGAGGAAATTGGTTGTTCCACCAACGGGTATAGATGTTGTGGAAAAACCAGCAGAACTCACGATAAAGTCTACCTGCGAGTAGCCATTAAAGGCTACTGCAGTTAGTGTTATTAACAATAAGAATATTTTCTTCATTGTGTTTTATTTTAATTGATTGACAAACTTGATACTTTCATGTTATTGTTGGTCGGTGTTTCACCTCCACCTGTGCCAGCTACTACAGTAGTAGTGAGGTTGGCAGTTGCGCCCTGATTACCGGTTGCTGTCAACTGAATTGCTACAAAATTTGTAGTGTTTCCGTTGATCACTACACCAGGTTTAGATACGAATCTCCACCTTGTGGCTTGCTCAGTAATCACCCAGTCGCTGTTCATTACAGAGAAGTTGTTGATACCCACTGTAGCATTGGTTGCATTTGGATCTACAAACACACTAAAGTTTGGATCCATTTTCTGAACAAAGAAGGTAATAGGTGCTGTTGTTGGGTTGGCACTCAAGTTCCTGATTCTTACCACCACATTCTTGGTCTGACCCGGAGCATAGCTGGTACTACCAGTTGTATGTTCAGGAGAAAGATCTGGTGCAGGAGGAGTACAAGTACCTACCACGTTTACATTGAATGAGCAAGTTGTAGTGTTTCCACTGGCATCTGTTGCTGTATATACTACATTGGTTGTTCCCAGTGGGAAGGCATAACCAGGGAAGTATTGGTTGTTGTTCTGTGTGGTCATCATTACACCTGAACAGTTGTCAGATGGAATTGGAACTGGCCAGAACGCTTGAGCCGTGCACAATGTAGGATTCACATTCACTGTAACATCAGCAGGACAATTAGAAATGATTGGTGCCCAAATATCGTTCACCTGAACGAAGTATTGACAAGAATCAACATTGCCTTCAGCATCGGTTGCAATAACTGTAATTCTATTATTACCAACCGGCAAACCAAAGGTAGCAGTGATGGTATAACCACCAACACCCAGTGGTGAAATCGTCATTGGTATAACTCCGTTGTTGGCAACTACTCTACCTTTTACCTGAACTGCGATTGCTCCAGGAGCTGTACAGTTATCAAAGATGGTATCCAAAACAATTTGATAGTTTTGGTAACATCCGTTTGGATCAGAGTTTAAGGTTGAGTTACCTGGGCACTGGCTAAATACAGGCGCCAATGTATCTTCTACGGTCACTATGGCGATGCAAGTTGCTGAATTGCCATTGACATCAGTCACGGTAAGAATAACATTATTGGCTCCAATGTCACCACAATCAAAACTTGTCTGGCTTGCTGCGTAAGTTAATCCTCCGCACGCATCTGTGCTACCTCCATCCAACTGAACTGCTGTAACAGAAGCAAGTCCGTTTGCATTCAAATAGATGGTTGTGTCTGAACAGATCACATTAGGTGCGATGGCATCGATAACAGTTACAGTAGCACTGCAAGTTGCTGAATTACCATTAACATCTACAACAGTAAGAACAACAGTGTTACTTCCAACATCAGAACAGTCAAAGTCGTAAATATTCAAATACATAGTATCAATGCCGCAAGCATCGTTGCTGCCATTGTTTACAGCTGCAGCTGTTGTGCTTCCATTGCCATTAACATCCAAATTCACAGTTACATTCTGGCATATAGCAACAGGAGGAACGAGGTCTTGAACTGTAACAATAGAAGTACAGGTAGATGTATTACCATTTACATCGGTTACAGTCATAACCACTGTATTTGGTCCTACATTTGAACAATTGAATGTGTTTGGATTTGCACTATAACTTGCGATACCGCATGCATCAGAACTTCCGTTGTTCAATTGACTGCCTGTTATGCTAGCAGTACCACCGGCGTTCAATTGGATGGTAATATCCTTACACAAAGCAACTGGAGGAACAAGATCTTGAACTGTAACAATTGACGTACAAGTTGCAGTATTTCCATTTACATCGGTAACAGTCATTACCACTGTATTTGGACCTACATTGGCACAAGTAAATGTGTTTGGATTGGCTGAATAACTTGCTATTCCACAAGCATCAGAACTTCCATTATTTAACTGGCTGCCAACGATTGAAGCATTTCCTGTTACATCAAGTTGAATTGTAATGTTTTGACAAAGGGCAACCGGAGGTACCAAATCCTGAACAGTAACAATTGACGTGCAAGTTGCAGTATTTCCATTTACATCGGTAACAGTCATTACCACTGTATTTGGTCCTACATTGGCACAAGTAAATGTATTTGGATTAGCGCTGTAGCTTGCTATTCCACAAGCATCTGAGCTTCCGTTGTTTAGCTGGCTTCCTACAATACTTGCAGTTCCACCTGAGTTTAACTGGATGGTAATGTTCTGACATATAGCCACTGGATCAATTGTATCAAATACCATTACAGTTCCAACACAAGTTGATGAATTTCCATTGATATCCGTTACAGTAAGCACTGATGAGTTAGATCCAACATTGGCGCAAGTAAAGTTCGATGGGTTGGCACTGAAGGTAAGTCCACCACAAGCGTCACTGCTTCCTCCATCCAAATCCTGTGCATCTAGAGTAGCCACTCCCATTGCATCGAGGTACAATGTTGTTGTAGTACAAACAGCGATTGGCGCTATGGTATCAATTACAGTTACAACTGTGTAACAAGTGTCACTATTTCCGTAAACATCGAATACAACCATTTGAACTGTAACCGGTACGGCTACATTAGAACAATTGAAGTTGTAAACACTCAGTGTCATGGTATCTATGGCACAGTTATCCCAGCTACCGTTGTTTGTATCTGTTGTATCGATTGTAGCCATTCCAGCTGCATCCAGATAAACATCTATTGCTGCATTACAAATAGCAACCGGTGGTTCAGTATCTACCACGGTAACAACGGCAACACAAGTTGCGGAGTTACCACAAGCATCAGTTACTGTAAGAACTACATTATTTGGACCAACTTCACCACATGTAAATGTAGTAGGTGTAGCAGTAAGATTCAATAAGCCGGAAGGCATACAATTGTCTGAACTTGTGCCATTGACATCAGCAGGTACGATACTAACCATACCTGAAGGCAGAAGGTTAACAGAAGTATTAACACAAACCGGAGTTGGAGCCGTAGTATCCTGAACGGTGATGATTTGGTTGTCGGTTGCTGTGTTTCCACATGCATCGGTAACCACCCATGTTCTTGTTACTACATAATTATAGTAAGTACAATCTGCAGGATCACTTCCCTGTGTAGAAGAATTGCTATGGCTGTAAGTTACAGGCGCATTACAATTGTCATCACCGGTAGGCGCACCCAATGCCAATGCTGTAGAATCTGCATCACAATTGATGAGCGTATCCAAAGCATAGGTTACAAAAGTTGGAGCAATGCTATCTTTAACGATGATCAATTGCTCGCATGTATTAGAATTATTGTAGATATCTACAACGCTATATGTTCTGATCAATGTGTCTTTGTTAACGCATTCAGGAGTACCTGTACTCAAAGTTGAAACGTGAACTACACTTGAAAGGTCAACTGTACAATTGTCATTCAACACACCACCTGCATTGATAAAGGCTACAAAACCTACCAAAGGAGCTGAAATATCCTCAATACAAGCAATTCTTTCAGTTGGAGGACACAGAATAACAGGAGCAATTGTATCGATTACTGTTACGTCAAAAGTACAAGCCACGGTATCAGGACCTGGGTTTGTATAAGTAACTGTATAGGTGCCGATTGCAAAGTTTGCCTGTTGAACTCCGGCTGCATAGCCCTCATTAACAGCACCTCCCAAATCAACATCCAATTCGATTACATTACAATTGTCGGTAATAGTTGGAGCAACCCATGCAAAAGAAATGTCACATTCCAAAACATACAATGTTGTATCAGAAGGACAATTTACAACTTGTGGGGCCCCAGGACCTGTAACTCCAACAGTTGCAGAAGCAGTAGTAGTACATCCATTGTTATCAGTAACAGTTACTGTGTAGGTGCCTGCAGCCAAACCTGTAGCAATTGCACTTGTCTGGCCATTGCTCCATGCATAAGTATACTGAGGTGTTCCACCTGTTGCATTTACAGTGGCAGTACCGTCTTCAGCAGTTGTACAACTTTCATTTGTAGATGAGGTAGTTGCTGCAAGAGCTGTAGGTTGACCCACAACGACTGCTACAGAATCTCTACAAGAATGAGAATCTTCTACAACAAACATGTAGGTACCTGCAGGGGCAGAGAATACCGGTGAGGCTTGACCACCGTTAGGGAAGTCAATGAAGAAGGTATATCCAGAAGTTCCACCGCTGGCAAAGCCGTTGATGGTTCCATTTCCACCAAAACAAGCTGCATTTACAGCAGTCGCAGAAACTTGCAGTGCTGTTGGTTCAGTGATTGTGAATTGTGTTGAAGCAACACAACCGTTATCATCTTCTACATCTACCGTATATGTATCCGCTGGTAATTGATCAAAGTAGAAACCAAAGTCGGTTTGTGTCAATGTCAAAGCAGATCCTGTAAGAGTGACATTGTATCCACCTACAAGAGGTGTGCCGCCAGTAATGGTAGCAAAAGCAGTACCTGTACTGTCTCCGTTACAAAGTACATTGGTTACGATAAGTCCCTGGATTTGGATAGCAGAAGGTTCACCAACTACCAATAATGTATCGATGGTACAACCAGCTGCATCTGTAGCAGTAACATGGTAAGTGCCAGCTGTCAGTCCACTGGTAGCAGATGGATTTCCGTCTCCATCTTCCCAGCTCAAGGTCACCATTGGGGTACCGCCGGAAACAGTAGCTGAAACTGAACCGTCATTACCACCGTTGCAAGACGCATCGGTTGCTGTAGCGCTTGACCAGGCCATTGCAGGGCTGACAGTAATTGTCTTGCTTGCAGTATTTGAACAACCCTCAACATCTGTTACGGTAACAGTATAGGTGGTTGTGGCATTCACATTTACCGTGATGGCAGCAGTATTTGCCATTGTTGACCATGAGTAAGTACCACCACCTGATGCAATAAGTGTTACAGCATCACCTGCACAAACCAACTCATCAGAAGCTGAAATGGTCGCAATTGGTAGTGGATTTACGATTACTGTTGCAGACGTACTGTTTGAACATCCGTTTGCATCTGTAACTACTACACTGTAGTTGGTGTTTACAGCAGGGCTAACAGTAATGGAAGATGTATTCGCCATGGTTGACCACAAATAGCTGGTTCCACCACTTGCAGTTAGTGTAGTTGACTCTCCAGCACAGATTTCCAGGTCACCAGAAATACCGGCAGTTGGTAGAGTCCAGGTATTGAGTGCAAAACTTGCTACAGCGTAGCAGCCATTTACATCTTCTACCCTAACCCATACTACCTGATTGTCTACACCTGTATAAGTAGCAGCATTGGCGATATCACCTGTGCCGGCAGCAGCATCACTTTGTGAAACGTGGAAGGTAATGGTTCCTGAAGTGGTAGGAACTGCATTATTTAAGTTGAAAGTACCTACGCCACCACCTTGAACACTTTCACAAGCATTGAGTGCCAAAGGCTCTCCTACGGCAAAAGTTGGATTTGGATTCACGTTGATGGTAGCAGACTCACTATCTGTACATCCGTTTGCATCAGTTACTGTTACAGTATAAGATGTTGTGGATGCAGGAGAAACTGTAATTGAAGGAGTAACAGCCATATTTGACCAAGCATAAGAGCTTCCTCCTGTTGCAGTCAATGTAGCAGATGCTCCGTTGCAAATGGTTGCAGAAGAAGGAGTAATTACTGCAACTGGAAGTGGGTTAACGATTACGGTTACACTTTCAGAATCGGTACATCCGTTGCCATCGGTAACTACAACAGTATACGTTGTATTAGCGGCCGGGCTTACTGTGATTGCTTGTGTAATTGCCATATTTGACCAAGAGTAAGTACCACCACCTGACGCGGTCAAGGTAGTAGACTCTCCTGCACAAAGTACAAGGTCACCAGAGATAGAGGCAACTGGAAGTGGGTTGACCGTTAGGATTATGCTTTGAACCGCATAACAGCCATTAACGCCTGTTAATCTTACCCAGATTTCCTGGCCATTGTTGCCTGTATAGGTTGTAGGATTTGGTATAGCACCGATACCTGCATTAGCGTCAGATGCACTCACATGGTAAGTGATACTTCCAGTGGTTGTAGGAACACTGTTTGACAAGTTAAAGATGCCTTGCTGTCCGTTGGCTACTGTAGCACAAGCTGCCAGATCCAAAGGCTCGCTGCCTGCAAAAGTAGGTACTGGGTTAACGGTAAATGTGAATGAAGTGCTATCTGCACATCCTTCCGCATTAATTACTTTCAATTTTACTGTCAATGCATTTGTATTATCAGTCTGAGCTGTCAATACTGCATTTTGTGTATTGGCATTTGCCAAAGAAGCATTTCCCGGAGATGCACTAACAATTGACCATTCATATGTAAATGTGGATGGCGGCAAGTTGGTTGCATTACCTAAGAGTGTTCTTTGTTCACCTTGACAAAGTGTGTTGTCACCATTTGGATTCAAGGTTACAAGAGGCTTATTATTTACTACAACACTCACTACAAAAGGAGTTCCTGCGCAACCAAAAGTACTGGTTGGAGTCACTGTATAATTTACAGTAAGCGGGAAGTTAAAGATATTTGTTACGTTATCAGTCAAGGTAGCACCTGATCCAGTATCGCCCACTGCTGCACCAACAGCAAAAGGAGCTGGAGTCATTGAAGTAATCTGCCAGTTGAATGTAACAGGCTCAAGATCGTCATCTGCTGGATTAGGATATGCACCCAGATTTGTCAAATTTTCATTTAAGTCGAAGTTGAAAGTAACACCTGAACAAGCTGTTTCTGTACTACCTGCTCCTACTGGTTCAGGATAAACAGGCACTTTCACCTGGAAGGTATCACCAGCACAAGAACCGGTAGCTACAGAAGTGATAGGAATGATCCTATACCTTACTGTATCGTGCAGACTGGTTACATTGTTAAAGTTATCGTTGTTGATGATTGCTCTGTGAATTCCTGCAAAACCGCCAGTATTGGTAAGGTTAAACGGATAGTTTCCTGCTGTTGATGAATTGATTGTTCCTAAAGGCAGTGCTAATGGGTCAGCAGCGCCATTTACCGTAATGGTTCCAGGCACTGTAAGGCTTGTCCATCTGTAGGTTGCCACTGCAACAGGAGTATTAACAGGGCTGGTAGGCAATGTACTGGAAGCACCAACATTTACATCTGAACAAGCAGCTGCTGAAGCGAAGCTATTTACAACTGGTTCTGGACGGATGGTAGCTGTCACTGTAAAAGTAGCTCCTACACAACCGTCAGCTGAAACAGGTTCAACTGTATAGGTTACCGTTTGAGTAGCATTAGTTTTATTTTCCCAAACATCATTTGCCAAAGCATTTGCAGCCATTCCCATTGTACCAGCTGTTTCCACGGTTGCACGTGGAGTAAGACTGCCTGGGTTCGCAATTGAAATCAGGTTATAAGTTAAAACCCCAAGTCCTGGATCTCCATTGTAGTTAACCCCAAATGCTACATCTGAACAAATTGGTCCTACGGTCTGATTAGCAACAACTGGTTCTGGATTTACAGTAATTGTAACTGTAAATGGATTACCTAAACAGCCTGCACCACTTACTGGAACAACCGTATAGATTACATTAACCGGTGCATCTGTTGTATTGGTCCATGCATCATCTGCAATTACATTATTTGCAAAGCCTGTGCCTGTTGCAGGCATTCCAGCGCTTGCAGTCAAACCATTGGTAGTAATGTTGGTAATGTTGTACGTTACAGCGGAAGGGCCATCAACATCATCAGCCAGGATAAGACCATTGGCAACGTCACTACAAACTGTAGTGGATTGTGGCCCAACAACTGGTTCTGGATTGATTGGCACTGTAAGCGTAAATGTTGAACCCTGACAGCCAGAAGCTGCGTTAAAGGTTGAAATGGTATAAACCACATTTACAACTGCATTGGTGATATTTGTCAAAGTTTCAGACAAGGTAGCAGAAGTTCCAGGACCAGGATTGTATGCGCCACCTGTAGCTGCACCATAATTGGCAGTATAGCTGAAATTTGATGGAACCATGTTATCAATATATGACTGGAGATTGAAGCTAAAATTCACATCAGAACAAACAGCTGTTTCTGTTACATTGTCAGCCAATGGATCCAAAGGCATAATTCTAAAAGTAACTGAACATGTAGAAGTATTAAGAGCACAATCGGTCACAGTCAATGTTCTGGTGGATAAGTTATTAACACCATCTGTATCACCTGAATCATCACAGTTAAAGAATGTATCATCAAGACTGAAGGTAACTGCTACTCCACAATTGTCTGAAGATCCGGCACCAAGTGCATTTACTTCGGCAGGAGACAATGTATATTGTCCCATAGCATTAAGAGTTACAGTGACATTGCCCATTGGACAAACAGCAGTTGGAGCAATGTTGTCGTCAACCGTATATGTATAGACCCATTGGTGGGAATTACCTTCGCAGTCAGTATAAGTCCATGTATAGGTTCTTGTGCCTTCACATGCTGGCTCACCACTATCAACAGGTCCTGTTGGCGTAAGAGTGACACCACAATTGTCCATTACTGTTGGTGGAGTAGGAATTACATCTGAGTCATCATGACAAGCTACGGTTGAACCTGTATTTGCAGGCATGATAAAGTCCTCATATTCGATGGTATAAGTGTAAACCCATGGGTGTGTGTTTCCTTCACAATCAGTATAAGTCCATGTATAGGTTCTTGTGCCTTCGCAAGCAGGTTTTGGTGAAACTACCGGGCCTGTTGGTGTCAAAGTTACACCACAATTGTCCATCACAGTTGGTGGCACTGGCACAACATCAGTATCATTTGGACAATCCACAGTTAAACTTCCGTTTGAAGGAACTGTAAAATCCAAGTATTCAATTGTGTAAGTATAAACCCAAGGGTGGGAATTTCCTTCGCAATCAGTATAAGTCCATGTATAAGTTCTTGTACCTTCACAAGTTGGCTTTGGTGAAACTACCGGGCCTGTTGGTGTCAAAGTTACACCACAATTATCCATTACAGTTGGTGGAACTGGTACAACATCTGTATCATTTGGACATGCTACAGTAGATGAACCACCGGCAGGAACAGAGAAATCAAGATATTCAATGGTATAAGTATAAACCCAGTTATGGGTATTGCCCTCACAATCTGTGTAGGTCCATGTGTATGTTCTGGTTCCTTCACATGATGGTTTTGGAGAAACGACCGGACCTGTTGGTGTCAATGTTACACCACAATTATCCATCACAGTTGGTGGCACTGGCACAACATCCGTATTGTTTGGACATGCTACGGTAGATGAACCATCTGCAGGAAGCATGAAGTCGTTATACTCTATTGTATATGTATAAACCCAATCGTGAGTATTGCCCTCACAATCGGTGTAAGTCCAAGTATAGGTTCTTGTGCCTTCACAAGAAGGTTTTGCTGAAACAACCGGACCTGTTGGTGTCAATGTTACACCACAATTGTCCATCACAGTTGGTGGTACTGGCGCAACATCCGTATCATTTGGACATGCTACAGTCGAAGAACCATTTGCAGGAACTGAAAAGTCATTGTATTCTACAGTATAGGTATAAACCCAATCGTGGGTATTGCCTTCACAATCTGTATATGTATATGTATAAGTTCTATCTCCCTCACACGTTGGAATTACACTTACAACAGGTGCACCAGGTGTCAGAATATTTCCACAATTATCCATAACAGTTGGAAGCGTTGGTGCCACATTGGTTGCGGCTGGGCAAGCAACAGTAGAACCAGCATTAGCCGGCATGGTGAAATCCTGGTACTCAACAGTATAAGTATACACCCATGTAACCGGTGGATTAAAACCGTCTGACCAACTGTATGTATGAGTCACAGTACCTTCGCAAGCTGGAGCAGCTGAGATCATAATTGTTGGAACTATGGGTGAAGTACAGTTGTCATTAACTGTAGGTACCTGTGATGGAGCTACCAGAGCATCTGCAGGACAAGCCACTGTTGAAGATGTTGGATACATATTGGCAACCATTACAGGTGGTTCATTGTCTACAACGGTAACTGTAAAGCTGCAGGTAGATGTATTGGAAGCAAGGTCGGTAGCTCGATAGGTTACTGTTGAAACACCTACATTTACGAAGGTACCAATTGCAGGACCTGCGATTTGTACAACATTCACACCCGGACAGTTATCAGAAACGGTAAAGGCACTCCACTGTACTGTGGCGCCACAGTCACCTGCAATGTTATCGTCTCCACCACTAGATTGAACAGTAATATTTGGAGGGCAATTCAAAATAGGTGGATCATTATCACTAACTGTTACATTATAACTGCAAGTAGTGGTATTACCTGCGCCATCGCTTACTGTGTATTCAACCGCATTGACACCTGCCGGCAAAACCACAGGGCTACCTACAGTATATCCAGGAAGTGCATTCACAGATATTGTAGTTATCGTAGGTGTTCCACAATTGTCAGAAGAAGAGGCCAAAGCCTGGATGTTAAATGGTGAGGTACACTGGTTGGCCGGATTGGTAAATATCGTTGTATTTGCCGGACAAGCAATAGTTGGTGGTGTAATATCAGGATTACATGGATCCTTGACATTAACAACTACATTGTTACCAACCTTAGACCAAGACCAAACCAAATTAACCATTGGGTTCATGCCCGCAATGGTTGGAAAGTTTGTGCTGGTGAAATTTCCAGACAATCCGGTTGAAGTCAATACTACATAGTCATTGCCAGCAGCCGTATTTGGTTTCACAAAACCCGGAAGGTCAAGTATCTCCAAAGTACCGCCCAAGATGGCAGTGCCCGTTACCTGCAACTGGTCATGGCCGGTGCAAGGCGTAGTGTTAATCACTTGAATGCTAAGAGTACCTCCGCCTGACTGGTCGAAGCTACCAACCGTCATACAACCCACCTGGGCGTTGACTTTTGCACTGGGAAGTACAAATAGGAATACAGCCAACAAAAGTGGGGCTGATAAACCATGTAGTATTCTTTTCATTATTAAAGGTTTTTTAAATGCCTGATTATGTAATTGAATCTTGGTCATATAACTAAGAGATTATATACTTATTTGCAACAATCAAACCACACAGACAAGTGGCATTGAAGCCGGAAGATTGGGCTTCTTTACAACAGGTTCTTAAAGCAGGTTTTCTCGTCATTGGTTTTTTATTCAACAAATCATTTAAATACACTATCTGCCGAATTCGGCAAAGTTAATTAAAAAATCTGACTAAAAATAACTTTATATGTTTAAAAATTTACATTAAGTTTTACTAACTGATAATCAATAATATATAACAAATTTAACATATTTGTTTTAATTTAACTACCACCCCAAATGGGTAGCTTTTTGACATAATTCTCCATATTCAGTGGTTCTTGTTGCCATTACAGCCAAAAACCCGTGGGAATGAACCCATTTTGAGGTACCTTCTAAAAGACAATTTTTTCCCATTCCTACCCTTTCCGCAATAAAAAATCTACTTTTTTTACTAAAACATGCACAAAAATTTGCGATTTTTAGAATTGTACTGATTGAAAATTGTGATAAGCTTGCAATAAAACCTGAGAAATTATTTTCCTTTTTTAGGATTGATTTGAAATATTTATAATTTTTGAAAAATGTTCCAAGTAAGGTACAGGTCACACAATATGCTGTAAAACAACAACTTAGGTTAAATTTATAACTTTGTTTTTTTATGGCAATGTGGCCCATTACAAGTTGATTAATTTAAAAAGTGACCATTTATGATGGCTCAACTTTAATAAGAACAAAAATAAAGCCAATTTCCGATATTGAAGTAGATATTTATATAAATAAATTAATACTTATATGTAATTAATTTATAAGATATTACACATACAACAATTTACAGCTTATTGATTTTCTAAATTCTATTTACCATGTAAATTTAATGAATCTAGATCTAATGTGTTAAGGGTTTTCACCCAAAATACACTTATCACTTTGCAAACTTAAGACTCTAAGGCTTGTAAGCTTAGAGTCTTAAGTTTTACAGTTGACTTATTTATTTTTGCTAAAGGCTACTAAAACTTTACAAAGTTATACAGCGTATATTTAGTTACCCGGGCTCACAACACCCATTGGTGAATTGACAAAATTGCCATCAAAGAACCCTGTGCCCTTATAAATTCCATTGTTATTGTAAGTGCCGCCATCCAGTTTCAAGACTCCATTATTAAACACAGTGCCTATATTGGTTAAGGAAGTTCCTGAATTAACTACTAATATTTTACCCATTGCTATAGTGAGAGAACTTGCGTTTACATTTCCCGCAACAATGTGAATTTCATGTAAGTTTGCAATACTAGCATCCAGAGCAGTCTGCAAATCGCAATAATTAACCATGGTCGTTGTATTCACAATGGCATATCCAGCTGAACATCCATTGCAAGAATTGGCAACTGGCTGAAATCCAGAAGTAGCCGGCATGTCATCTGTTCCATTTGTAAGGAAAAACTCATAACCAACAACTCCAACCATTAGTGAGGGAACATTGGAAATTGTACCCCACCAATTACAATCAGCGTTGATTGTATTTCCGCCAGTATTGTTGGCTCCAAATGCTAAAGCATTTCCGTTCATTACAATACTGTTGTTGTGCGCTTCAATTGTATTTGCTCCCGGAATGTTACCCGTTATAAAAGCGTAAACATTGTGTGTGCTACTTGCCGGGTGTGTAATAAAATTATTATTGGCATTGACAATTGCACCCCGCTGGGCGAGAATGGTAAAGCCTTCATTGCCTCCAATACCCCAAGGCGCATTTCCATTATCGGTAAAAGTACAGGCATCAATATTTGCTGTGACATAACCCCTTGAATCAACACCTCGGTTATGGTTGTCAGAAATTACACATTGTGTAATATTTACAGTCTGTACAGAAATTCCACCTGTACTGAAGTCACCTAAATAAACCGCTGCTCCAGATGCACTTATACTCCCAGTACCGATGATAGTATCATTACTGACGCTTATGAGCAATCCGGTCGACGGAATAGTTGAACCTGCTGTAAATGTATACACTCCTGCATGGAAATTGTAAGCTGGCAATGCTGGATAGTTACCAGTAAACCCACTCATGTGCATGCCTGTAATATTCAAATTAGAAGGAGCAAGCGGACCTCCCAGTGTATTTACGACAGCTATACCTTGTAACACACCTGATATGGTTCCATTTGAAATTACTCCGGGGGCTAAAGTAGCATTACCGTAAACCACATAACCATAAAATCCATCTGTCACTGAATTGTTATTTAAAGTGACCCCAATACTTCCGGTTACGCCAGCCAATAGTACACCCATGGTTGGGGTCGGGCCTGCTGCAGTTTGGGTAGTAAGGTCAATACAATTATTTTCGATGGTCAATGTATTTCCCGGAGATGTGGTTATCCCCGCAACATTAACGCCGATCGCGTCAGCTTCGATCTTATTATTTATAATGGTCAAGTTGGTATAAGCGGATGCCGCAACAGCAGTACTTCCTACTATTTCCAATCCGTTTATTGTTACTCCATTGGATGCAATGGTAATGGCTGTTCCATTTCCACCATCTATTGTGGTTTCGGCTACCCTGGAAGGACTACATCCATCTACTCCCTGATTGGCACCTAAAAGGGTTAATGCCTTACTAATTGTTATATTTTCATTGAATGTTCCTGCACTAATCACCAAAGTATGTCCATTAAGTGTATTTATATCATCAATAGCAGATTGGAGAGTGCAAAATGTTTCAAGTGTGGTGGTATTGGTAACATTCGAAGAGCATCTCGTTAAAACCACATCATTGCCATCTCCACCAGTGTAGTTTATTTCAAAGATATAAGGCCCTGAATTTACATAAGTCCCCTGAGCAAAAACACCGCTTACCAAATCCATACCATCATTGTCGATGATTAAAAATTGTTGTCCTACAGGTGGAGTGTACATTCCAACATTTACAATGAGGTTAGCGCCTCCAAGTGTTACTGTTCCTGTGACCTGGACCTGATCAAACAAAGAGCAAGCTGTGTTGCCTTCAATTTCAATTTCAAGCGCATCACCGGAATTTAAAATCATCCCTGTTACACCAACGCAGCCGGGGCTTGATCCCGGAACAATCGTCAGATCCTTTCCTGTAGCATCTATCGGTTCTGGGTAAGTACCACTTTCAATATTGAGTTTATCGCCAGTCATCGCTGCTGCAGTATTGCCTCTTGCAATTGTTTCATCAGAAAGTCCTGTACCGGGTGTTGATACATAAAGATTAGTGCCATTAATTCTAATGACTCCTGATGAAAGATTGTCGAGCGCCCCATACATTTTATCAGTAATTCTGAAGTAATTGCTTTCATCATAAGTATCTGAACTAACATTAATAGAATTTGCACCTAAATTTTCTATAAAATAGGAATCACCCGCAAACTGATTGCTTCCTCCACTGGTAATAACAGAACCTGCTGCCACCTGAATATCTCTATTGTTATCTACCCCTCCATCAAACACATTGCCAGAGAATTGAGCCTTGCCATTTGACTGAACTAAAGCTGCAATATAGTTTCTAGTTAATGTATTACCTGAAACAACAACCGGATTTTGAGCTGAAAAATTACTTCCTGTTATCCACTGCATACCCAGATTTGCCCCATTCACAATATTGTTGGCGTAGGTCACAGTTGAACCTGGTCCTGAATGCGAAGTCACCCTGAATCCCCTCTGCAGATTGAGGGCTGGATCATTTCCGGGAGCCAGATTATTAAACTGGTTACCTGAAATATTTATATTACTGGTATGTGCATGACCATTGTCCCAGATACCAATGATAACCTGGGGATTGGCAGATTGAGCGTTGATAACATTAATCACATTGCCTGTTATATTTAAGCCATCATATATGCCTCCTCCGCTTGTATTGGATTGCATGCCGATACTTGATGAAAAGTTGGCCCCGTTGCTGATTCCGTCGCCTGCTATATTAAATACATTATTGGAAATGGTTTGATTGGTTCCAAAAGCATAGTGCAAGCCAATGTTTTGATTCACATCTGCAGGTGCAACCGTAGCGTTCAAATCTGTTGCCATATTGAATACATTGTTATTGATGGCTGTATTGCTGAATGCATCAGTGCCCCCTGCTCCAAAAAACATACCTATCGACAAATCGAATTGATTAAAGGTAAGATTAGAAATGGTCCATCCTTGATTGTCACCTCCATCAAAATAAAATACACCTTCCAAATTGGCACCCGCCAGGTCACCTGGACCATCAATGGATGCGGATCCCAGCCCTCCAGGAGCAGTGAACGTCACGTTGTTAATGTTTGCTGGCATAATCAAAGAATAGTCATCTCCTGTGCTGACAGTATTATCATTACCCAAAGCCCATGCAGCTGCGGCATTGGCTTCAACCCAATCAAAACTGCCGAACAAATTCACCTGCTTTCCATTACTCAGTAATTCAACTGCATTTCTTAACCTTGTGTAATCATTGTTGACAGCAGAGGGTGTTGCAATATCAGTTACATGGATATGATTGGCTTTTACTGTAACAAAACCATATATCTGATTATCAATTTTATGACTGATCAAATCTTCAATTGCAAAAAGTTGGGCATCAGAAGCTCCGGTAGAATTGACTCCATTGTATATATTACCACCTGTTGCATTAATATTATTTATTCCTCCATAGCCCTGATCAACACCGGCTGAGTTAAAGGTCCGTTGAATGCTGATTGCCTGTTCTGTAGCTGAGAGATTATTACCTGTCAATACAATATCGGCTGCGGCATCGTGCACAAATCCAGTTTTAACACCAGAAACGGTATTGTTTGAAAACTGCATTGCCGTTGATGTAGAAGAATTGCCCATGTACTGGAGGCCATACACTGCCCACCAATTCATTGGATCCGAAATATTATTTCCGTTAATGATATTGTTCGTAACCACTCCCCCATTTGATGAGGCTCTTATGGTTTCTGCTGCTATACCCTGCCATCTAACGGGCCCAGTAGGATTAGCGGGTGGTGCAATGGCATTTATGGTATTGCCAGAAATAGTCCATGCAGTAGCATTGTTTTCTGCATAATTGTAATAAATACCTGTTCTCCAAACATTGAAGGTATTGCCTGATACCACAGGGGCAATCACATTTTGTTGCACCTGATAGGGTTGGATCTGAATACCTGATCGTACACTTGAAATCGTATTGTTGGTAATGGCACCTGTTGTTCCCTGGATATACATGCCATAGCCATAACCAATTTGGGTGAGGTCATGTATGTGTTCAAATTTATTTTGCGTTACTATTATATCCTTATAATGAGGAGATGCCAATCCGCCTCCGGCAAAAAAGCCCATGGTTGTTGCGTTGTCGATTACATTGTTTCTAAATGTTACATTGCTGCCTTCTGAATAAACACATTGGCCTTTTTCCAAATTTAAACCCGCGTATGAATAACCACTAATACCCGGATTATCTCCACTCACTCTAAAACCATCAAAAGTTACATTGTTGGCTGCAATGTAAACTACCTCTGTCCATGGATCTCCTGGCATCAGATTGACTTCAGGCACAATTAATGCCTCTGGTCCGCGAACTGCATTGCCGTTGACCCCATAATTAGGTCCTCTTAGTTCTACAGATTTATTGATAATCACATGTTCTGCATAAGTACCAGCACTCACTGTAATGATATCACCATTCTGGGTAAGAGGATCATCAATGGCATCCTGAATGGTGCAATAATATAAAGTCGTATTGGTATTATGAACCGAATTTCCTGATAAACAGCCACTACATGAACCCGCTACTGGCTGAAAGCCTGTAGTCACCATATCATCATCAGAGCCATCAACCAAATAAGCTTGAAAATCAATATTTGCTGAACCAGGTCCCAGGATATCTGGTTGTCCTCCTGGTGGAACAGCTGAACCACCGTAGGCAACGGGTATTTGACCCGCATAGCCAGGTTCTGTGCTATTGGCTGTACTTACAACAGGCAAGGTGTTTCCAAACCAATTGCATTCAAAATTTTTCAGGTTTGTAGTTCCGGGAGCCGGAAGGCTGCCACCAGCCTGTCTGTCCACTACTTGTCCATACCAATTACCAAAAATGGTGTTGTCATTAAAGTTGCTGTTTAACGCCGATTGAACTGGCACGTTAGTTCCCCCGCTGGCATCCAGAAATAGTACACCCACGGTCCAGTTATCTGAAATTTCATTTTCGATGAGTTGGGTATTATCGGTTTGATTCCTAAAAAGCAATCCGGTTCTGTTGAATGTAATTATATTGTTGTGGATATTGTTACCCGTACTATTATTAATATCAATCCCTGTTCGATTACCCGTTATTTTACAATTTCTTATTTCTGCACTCACGGTAAGGCCTTGGATTGCTACTCCACCTCCATTGTTTATATTGGGGTTATTCCAATCCGTTGTATTGTTGCCTTCCCTTGTTATTGTTACCCCGTCAACTACTACTCCGGTCGTGCCCACTATAACAGTGGCTCCTTGTCCACCAATAGGGCCGCTTATGGTGGTAGAATTGTATCCTGTTCCCAAAACAGTAACGCCTTTCGTTATGTTCACATCTTCAACATAAGTTGTGGCAACCAAAGACAATGTGTGGCCCGCCAAGGTCTGTGCATCATTGATCGCAGCTTGTATGGAACAAAATGCCTCACTCGTATTGGTATTGGTTACAAGACCTGTACCAACACCTATGTTTCTATAATTATCAGTAAAAGCAGAAACGGTGTTGCCGGTGATTACATTATTACATGTCATAGGTGAGTTACCCCTGCCAAAATACAAATCAGCTACATTGGATTGATCTGCGTCATTCGGATAATTAGATGGATTCTGCTGTTGCAAAATTCCTACATCACAAGCTGATACATTGTTACCGGTTACTGAATGATTAATTCCTTCTACTACTATACCAAAGCCTTCGCTGGTTGAAGACTGGGTCCAGCCCGAAACATTGTTTCCTGTTATGGTTACTCCATTGGGAACATCGACATTTCCAACTAAAACACTTCTTCTTAATATTGCAATACCTGCCCTATCGCGCAAATCGGCATTGGCTGAAATCATGTTAACCGTATTTCCTGATACTGTTACACCTCCGGCAGGGTTTTTTATTTCGATGCCAAATCTTCCTCCACCTGAAATCATGTTATTTGATATCAGGTTGCTGCCTATGGTAGCGTTTAGTCCGTTAATCCCAAGGCCATTGTCTCCAGTACCTATATCCAAAGTATTGTTGGATATTGTAACTGCTGATGCTGTTCCATCCTGTAATTCTATGCCACAACAACTGTTATTGATCACGGTATTGCCTGAAATATTAATATTGGTTTTAAAGCCATTCCAGATTACAACACCTCTTGCAGAGCCACCATTGTTTTGAACCATACAATTGGTAATGGAAACATTGTCTACAGGACCATTGGCATAGAAACCGGATGCTGTAGGATTATTGAGCATGGCAACATTGGTAACAGTTAAATCATCATTACCACCGACACCATAAATACCTGCGTGGCTATTGCCAGAAGAGCCTGTGAAATCCTGAACAGTTAAATTACGAATTGTGACATTGGTCACATTTACATTAATCACTATTCCTGAACCGGGTGAAGGCAGCCCTGTGCCATCAATTACATAGAGGGTCTTATCTGAGGTAGCACCCTGTAATGTGAGGCTTTTGGTAATTACCACATTTTCTGAGTAAGAGCCAGCGTTGAGTTGAAGAATATCACCAGGATTAGCATTATTAATGGCATCCTGTATTGTAGGATGAGAAGTTAACTGGGTTAAATTGTCCACGTTAGGCATCAGCGTCATGGCTAATGGCGCAGACTTACTATTGAATTCCAGAATTTCGGAATTAACAACGCTACTTCCTGCCGAGAGGTTAAACGCCATAGCAATAAAAAATAAATGAAAAAAAATTCCATTCATCGAAGATAAAGGCCAAAATTTTGTGCCGGAGTTTGAATTTAGCCTATAAAAAGGTGCATTTTCAAAAGATTCAATTTTCATTTCAGTTGCTTTTCATCATTACATAATAAAAAATTGCAAGCAACAATGTCAGATATATTTATACATATAGATTTTTTAACTTTATATAACTTTTGTTATATAATGAACGAATATATGTTACAACAAACAAAAGACATTAACTTACAATATAATTCAAATATACAAAATCCATGCATTTCTGTAATATTTTATTCTGAATGTAGCTAATAATGTATATGTTGCGGTATATTTTGTTTAACCGGCATAGCTCCAATTAACTTAAAACTTAAAAAGTTATTAAAAATATTTCTGAAAATAAATAATTAATTGTTCAGTTATATTTTATTTCTTATGCATGGCAAAACTTATGATTTAAATACCACAAGGCCCAGGCTTTACTGTACCGCCACTGCCATTTATAAAATTACCATTAAACATTCCCTGACCGCCATACACCCCACTATTGATGTATGTTCCTCCATTGAGATTGATGGTACCGTAATTGCAAATCATTCCAGCGTTTGTTACCACTGCTCCATTGTGTATTTCAAGCACAACTCCGGCTGGAATTTCAAAAGATTCAATCAAATTATTACCGTAAACATGGATGGTATCTCCTAAAACGACACCAGCCAAAATAGCCGCATTGATGGACGGGTAACATATGCCGTTTAAAACAACAGGCGCACCAGCATTGGATATTACTACGTTTTGAGGTACAACAATGGAATTGCCATTACCATCAATAAATGTCCAGTTAACTGTATAATTTCCAATAACGTCATAGTAAACAGGGTCAGTTGTTGTGCCCGTAATGGAACCAGCACAATTGTCTGTTGTCGAAGGTGCAGATAAGGAAACTGGCACCAGGCAATCACTCATCACTGTTGATAAAACCGGTGTGCTTGGAGGTGTTATGTCATCAACCAGAAAACTTTGGTTGATACTTGAAATATTGCCATTACCATCATCAAATGACCATGTTACAATCGTCGTCCCCTGTGTAGTTATAGGAAAAACAGTCGTGGTTGTGGCTGAAATCATTCCTGCACATGCATCGTTGGCAACCGGTATCACAGGAGTACCACCACACTCAGGTAATGTCACAGTATTCAAAACTGGCAAAACAGGTGAAATGGTGTCTTGTACACTCACTGTAGCTGCACAAGTGGCTGCATTACCATTTACATCTG
>CALMWS010000316.1 GCA_937870795.1 uncultured Bacteroidota bacterium
GCAAATCGAATTGAGGCCACTTTCGCTATAACTGAAGTAATCTGGGTACTTGTCCCTATAACTGCAAAGCTGTTGTAGGGATTGGAGCATCCGGGTAACCGACAACGGAGTATCGGAGGGATCGGTAGATTTGTCAATTGGAAGAGGTTGCCCTCTATTAATTTACCAATGTACCAATATACTAGTTTACCAATTCTCGCCCCTGCAGCAGTGAAGCTGGTGAAGGGGTACCGATTTACTGATGTTTACATTTTCTCTTGGGAAGAGGATGGCCCTCCCATAATTTACCAATGTACCTATGCTTGCCCCTGCAGCAGTGAAGCTGGTGAAGGGGTACCGATTTACTGATGTTTACATTTTCTCTTGGGAAGAGGATGGCCCTCCCATAATTTACCAATGTACCAATGCTTGCCCCTGTAGAAGTGAAGCTGGTGAAGGGGTACTGATTTAATGGTGGTTGCATTTTCTCTTGGGAAGAGGATGGCCCTCCCTTAATTTACCGATGTACCTATGCTTGCCCCTGCAGCAGTGAAGCTGGTGAAGGGGTACCGATTTACTGATGGTTGCATTTTCCCTTGGAAAAAGGTTGGCCCTACTTTTATTTATCAATTTACCGATTTTCAATGCTTGCCCCTGCAGCAGTGAAGCTGGTGAAGAGGTACCGATTTACTGATGGTTGCATTTTCCCTTGGAAAAAGGTTGGCCCTACTTTTATTTATCAATTTACCGATTTTCAATGCTTGCCCCTGCAGCAGTGAAGCTGGTGAAGGGGTACCGATCTAATGATGATTGGATTTTTCCTCAGGCGGAGGATAGCCTTCTCTTAATTTACCGGTTTACCAATGTACCAATTTAATGATGATTGGATTTTTCCTTGTGCGGATGATAGCCCTCTCTTAATTTACCTATTTTCAATGCTTACCCCTTCGACGGATCCTGGTGCGAGGGTCCGATTTTTAATGTTTAAATTGGTAACATAAAATACCCCTTCTTCATTTTGTGAAGATTGAACATAGGGCCAGAGGCCTGTATTCTTCGTAGCCCCTACGCCAGCAAAGCTGGTGTAGGGGCGGGACATTAGGTAATATCCGTTTTGGCGACATTTTTGACAGATGTGAAACGTCAATCAAAAATGGTGACAAAACTAAATTGTCAATGGGCAATAGGGATCAACAGATTTACAGTTAGGATAGGATGTACCCTATTTCGATTCTTGATTTACCAATTTCTGATTTACCAATATACTGATGTACCTATTTACTGATGTAACTATTTACCAGTGTACCAATTCTTGCCCCTGTAGAAGTGAAGCTGGTGTAGGGGTACTGATTTAATGGTGGTTGCATTTTCTCTTTGGAAGAGGGGGACCCCCTCATTTATTTCACGGCGCAATAAAAAAATAAAACCGCGCGATGATTCGCGCGGCTTCAAATCTACAGAAATGATTTAAAATGTCAGACTCCTCCCATTTCATCACCAACTACATTGCTGGAAGTGGTAATGATGTTACCATGATCCAGATTCAGTTGTATTGTACCAGAACCAGGCTGGGCAGTAAGGTGGCTTACACCCTCGTAAAGAGTTTGGTTCTGGCCCTGGGTACAGGAAAGGTTCATGCTGCTATTGTTAGCGGTGATACTAACTGAGCTTACATTTAAACTCTGGGCTCCATCTGTACCGGGGTCAACTTCAAGATAAATTGTAGATGCGTTGACATAAGTCAATTCGAAATGTGCAGCAGTAAATGTGGCGGTCTGGTTGTCGGTCAACGTGGCGGTGACATTAAGTGTACCACCATCGGTGCGCAGTTCAAGTGCAGGATTAGAAACGGGAATCAAAGAGCTGTCTGTAGTACAGCTTACTAAAGTGCATAGCAATGACGCTATGAAATACGCTAAATACCTCATTGTGCATTAAGTTTAATGTTAAAAAAAATTGCATTCAGCCCATCCGTGGCCTTTGGATAGGTTTATTTTGGAGGCCGATTGACGACCGCTTGTATTTGGTTTTGATTTGTGGTTTGGTAAGTTCTATTGAGCTTACATATAGTTAGTGTCCTGTTTTTTAAAAAGGTACTCCACCCAAAGACAATTTTTTTAAACTGTTAAATATTCTCAGCAAAAAACAAAGGAAAATATTTGCTAAAACTTATGGTAAATATCTGATTAAGTGCATTTTAATTCAGGTAACTTCAACTGCAAAATATGGAAAATAATTTTTCAAAATATTCTGTCAACCATATTTCTTAGGTGTTTAATTTCGACTTCTTGGGGTCCATCAAATTCTGGCGACTGAGGAAGTTGCAGACAATCAACTCTCATTTTAAAGTAAACCTAAAAAAAGACATAATAATAATACTAACATCTACTTCGAAGTCGCTGGTTACCACACCTCTTACATGCCAATGAAGTATTATAAAAAATCACAATCACCTTTCTCTGTACAGAGTACAATTCTCACCCCAATTGCAATCACCGCATCAAAGAAATCAACGACTAGCTCAACAATGTATACAGCGATGAAAATCTCAATCTAATTGTAGACAGAGAGTTATATGAAAAGTGGAAGATAAAACTGAAGTAACCGCTGTCCGCTCACCGTTTTCCGCTAACCGCTGTCTGCTAACCGCTGTCGGCTAACCGCTGTCGGCTAACCGCTGTCGGCTAACCGCTGTCGGCTAACCGCTGTCGGCTGTCCGCAGTCGGCTGTCCGCAGTCGGGTAACCGATGACCGCTGACTGGTCACGGCATACTTTTGGCCATTAGCGGATGTCTGTGAGCCTTTATCGGTTGTCTGTGGGCCGTTCACAGTTGTCTGTGGGCCGTTCGCAGTTGTCTGTGGGCCGTTCGCAGTTGTCTGTGGGCCGTTCGCAGTTTTCTGTGGGCCGTTCGCAGTTTTCGGTGAGCCGTTAGCAGTAAGCTGTTAGCAGTTAGCCGTTAGAGGTAAGCCGTTCGCAATAAGCCGTTCACGGTTCCACCTCATCAAAAAAACCGGGAGATTGTTCTTCGCTGTCCCAGATCTTGAATTGGTGAAGCCAGTGTTGTTTGACAATTTCCTCTGTGGCTATTTGCTCAAGAGAGTCTAGAGATGGGCTTTGCTCAAATGGAAGCAAAGGACTTACCTCATCCACTATAGGATGCTGAATGTTGAACTTGTTTTTATTTTTAGGAGTCTTTGGCATGGTGTTAATCTTTAAAGGCTGGGCTGTTACGGATGCAAGTTAATAATTTTTTATAGGCCTTGGAAGCCCTGTTTCTAATGGTTTGCTCGCTCAGTCCGGTTCTTAAGGAAATTACTTCATAACCGTACTGATTGAAATAGTGAAAAACAATCACCTCTTTCTCACCATCGGGGAGCAACTCAATACAATTCAACACAGCCTGCCGTTTCTCTTCGGGCAGTGCTTCTGCTCCGTAGAGCTCCTCATTTACGTTCTCCTCCTCTTCATATGATTCCTCCGGCTTCAGTTCCTTATGTGCTTTATGGCACTTACGCAGAAAAATAGTGGCAAAGTAACTTTCAACAGAAGACCTACCCTCGAATCTTTTATTCATTATATCTGTAATCAAAGAGATCATGGCATCATGGAATAAGTCTTCCATTACCGGCTTCAAAATGGGATATCTGTTGAACAATTTTAACCTGGCATAAGCCTTCAACTTTGTATACAGTAGCTTAAAGTCTGCATTCGTTTTGGGATAAACATACCTTTCTCCGCCCCCGGAATATTCTTTAATGTTTTGCATGGTGAATAGATAGCTAAGGTGGGTAAAGGTAGGGGGTGGGTGGGAGATATAATCAGAAAATGGAGGTATGGGTGCTAGGAAGATTTGGTGAGGGTTTAATGGATAGTAAAAGCTCTATATAATTGAATTTCTGTTACTTATGAAACATTTTCATTTTATAATGACGTGGATAATTACAAAATATATTACAATAGATGCAGGGGAGGATTGAGCATAGGAGAATTTTTAATTTAACCTATACGCTAAACAGCTAATTTCTCAAATTAATGGCGCGGACGGCTTGTAAAGCCAAATTACGTCACAAAAAAAGGCAGTTCATCTAATTATAGATCAATTTTTCAAGATAGGCTAAATCGCATCTAGCATAAAATCGTGATCCAAATCACATAATGCTTTATTACTTCTGAAAATGCTAAATTTAATATTCTGTATAATTAATATTTACGTTATATTATTTTTATTAATTAATTTATGAAATATTATATTTTGTTTGTAATGCCTAAATTCAGGAAATATTATCTTATATTTATTTGATATACAATATTTTATAAAGGCTTATTCAATTATAATTACAGGAAAACCCAAAAATTTCATCCAAACAATTAGAAAAATTGTGTTCACATTTGAGCGGTTTGAATAATCAGCCTTTCACAACAACGAAAATCTACTAAAATGAAAATTCCTTACCTCTCTACTGTCTTGCTTTATCTGATGTTTACTTGTACAATCTTTGGACAGCCTTATCTGGAATGGGAAGCACAATACACCAGCAATAGTCCGGTAGGCATTGACAGAGGACATGTAATTACCTCTGATGATGCAGGTAACGTTTATGTAGCTGGCAAGGTGCAAGGTAGTGGGAATTTTGACTACATCACCATCAAGTATGATAAAAATGGGCAAACCAAATGGGTTAAAACATATAATGGAACGGGGAACGGGGATGATGAGGTAAATGCCATTAAGTTGGATTATTTGGGATATTTATATATAACAGGTTCAAGCAAAAACAATAATGGTTTTATCGAGGCAGTTTCAATAAAATATGACTCATTAGGAAATTCAATATGGGAAAAACATTTTAGCTATGGGTCTGAAGATGTATTTGGTTCTCAACTTGAAATTGATAATTTTAATAATATAATAGTTGGTGCATTACCCAGGCATTTAGTTAAGTATGGTCCAGACGGCGTGCAACTTTGGAATGCGCCACTTTCCTCTGTAAATAATAAAAATTTCGTTTTTCAAATTAATCATATTGATGGAAGTATTGTTGCAGCCGGAGGTGATCAGTACTATAATTTAACAAAAGTCTTTGTAATTAATCAAACAAATGGATCAGTATTATTCTCATATAATCCAGGGGGTTCAATTCTGATTACGGGTATACCTACTAAAGTAGATTTTGATCCCCTAGGCAACATATATACATTAACAACAAATTCATCTAATATTGTGCCACAAACAGTAACTGTAGCAAAATTTCACTATCCACCTTCAAACAGTTTTGACTATTTACCTCTTTGGAAAAGGCCGATTATCACTAGCTCAAAAGAAGCTATCGGTGTAGATATGGAAACTGATGATTACGGTTCCATTTATACAATTATTGATTATGCTACAAATGCAAATAGGAAAATTTTATTAAGCAAAGTAAATTCAAATAGCAACATTGAATGGGACAATTTCATAGAAGCGTACCCATTGACTGAAATACCAAAGTCTATAAAATTAAGCTCAAAAGACTCCTTAGGTCAAATATACATAAGTAGTATTAATTCACAAGGCAATATTAACTTATGGAAATATAGCTTAGGAGGTGATTCTATATGGAAAGAAACATATAATTGTAGTTCCAATGGTATTGATTTAACTACAGATTTAAAATTAGATAAATGTGAAAATGCTTACTTGGTCGGGTATTCTGCTTGTAACAACACAGGTCAAGACCTTAAGGTCATCAAATACTCAACTCTAACCAAACCAAAAATCACCCCCTCCAAACAAAACCCAATATGCGAAAATGAAACCTTAA
>CALMWS010000317.1 GCA_937870795.1 uncultured Bacteroidota bacterium
GCGAAATGTTGCTTTACTACATCAAGCCTTTTGAAAGCTGTGTGATGTCACTGGCTTCCTGTCTTCAAAATGAGGCCAGCCGTATCAACGCCCAGGCTTATGAAGATTGCACCATGCTGCTTCTGCCTTCTGATAAAATCAGAGAATGGAGCCAGCTTTACCCAAAATTAAATGTCCTCTTTTTGCAACAGTACGACCAAAGGTATTCTTCACTGATCAGTGCTTTGCACCATGTAAGCTTCGACAAATTGGAAAAGCGACTTTATGATTACCTCAAAGAAAAAGCTTCTATTGAAGGAAACCTCATCATTAAAGCCTCCCATCGGGAAATTGCAGCCGATTTGGGTACAGCGAGGGAAGTGGTAAGCAGGACCCTAAAGAAGCTGGAAATGGCCGGGCTGGTCAAACACAATGAAAATTATATCGAAATTTTATTGAAGCGGTGACCAAAGTCACAGGTTTCTTTTAGCCACTCCCAATAGATTTGCAGTATTAATCACAATTAAAACTTTTATCATGAAAGCAAATATGGGAAAAACCGACAAAATGGTTAGAATTGTTGTAGCGGTTTTGATCGCTGTTCTTTATTTTACCAACGTAATTTCAGGCACTCTCGGCCTCGTTTTACTTGTTTTGGCACTTGTGTTCGTGCTAACAAGCCTCATCAGTTTTTGTCCACTTTACGCTCCTTTTGGCATCAGTACCTGTAAGGTCAAAGATCAGGCATAATCTTATTCGAATGACCCGGCCCTGAATCTGATTGTTGATTTGGGGTTGTATTCAAAGCCATAGTACCTGTACTGAAGTCCAACTAGATCGGCTGATTTGGTGCCAATGGTGCCATCAGCCAGCATGACTGCAAATTTGAGTTGTTGCAACGTACCTTCTTTCAGATAGGTAGTTCCTGATAAGTCTAATACTATATTTTTGGCCAATAATTCGCGTGTGAATGAATCCATTTCTGCTTTGGTAGTTTGGTGTGATACTTTAAACACAATGTGTTCACCATCAATGGTCAAAATGCTGGGTAATGACTTGGGTTGACAACCTATCAAAAAGATGGTTAGCAAGGTAAAAACAAAGCCGCCGTATTTTTTCATTTTATCTGATTTCAATATCAAAGATAGAAAAATGGGCTCATGGAGTTGATTATTAACATATTTTCACCTCTGAACATTCGCCCAGCCGGCTTGTTTTGGTCGCATATACGGCAAAACCCTGATTTTTAAAAGAGAGCAGCAACGAAGCAGCCAAAGCCCTTATCTTTGTGCATTACAACTAAAATTGAGATGATGAGATTTGGTATAGGTTTATGGCTATTGCTGTCGGTTTACCTGGTTCAGGGCCAGAACAACCCGGTCAATACCAGTTGTGAAGCTGCCATCGGTATTTCGCCAACCGATGAGGTGACCGGTGGTTTTGTGCAGGGAACTGCCTACAACCTCGCTTGCCTCAATGAAACGGTTCAGGGTGTTTGGTTTTCGGTCACCGGCAATGGCAAATTTGTCAATCTCAATCTGGGCTCAGGCACCGGTCAATTGCAGCATCAGTTTTTCTCCGGAGATTGTGGATTTTTGCAATGTCTGGGTCAGGGTAACGGCTACGTGCCACTCAAAGAGGACAGTACTTATTATTTACTGATTTATGAATCTTCTTTAACCGTAACCGAGGATACATTTTTATTTTATTTCGAATCAGCTGATATTCCTGTATACGATAACTGTGAAACTGCTCCGGAACTCAGTTGTGGATCATCCCTGACTCTTGATTTTAATTTTTTATCAAAGGCTCAATCTGAGTTGTACGAACAGGGCTGGATAAAAGTGAATGGAGCCAACAAAAATTTCACGTTGCAGTCAACTGGTTTTCCGGGCAATGATTGGGTGTTTTCTTATTATGGCTCCAATTGTGACAATGGGGTAAAAGAAAACAATTTATCATCTCCGGTATTCTGGACAGGCAACGTAAATGAGACCTACCTTTTTTCTCTACATGACAGCATAGGACTTACAGATTCGGTGCAGTTTTCATTGAGCTGTGTAGATGTAGAGGCCGGACAAAGCTGTGCCACCGCCATAGGCATTGATTGCAGTGCTGCCATCGAAGATACATTGGAATGGTATGGCATCATTGATTTCTCCCACCCAGACCGAAGTTCAAAATGGTGGACCTATGTGGGTGATACCACCGAAATGCAAATGGAACTAGAGAATACAGGTGAACATACACTGTATTGGTCAATGATGTACCGCGGGCTTGGCTTGGGAACTGGCTGCTATGATGAGGTATTGTTTTTAGAGGATAGCATTGCTCCCGGATCTACATGGAGCCGACAATTGGTTTTATTAGGTGGATACCAATATTATTTTAGAATTGACGGCATGCCGGGCAGTACCTACTTGTTGCAAAAATCATGCGATTCACTGGATACCAAAGGCCTGCACTGTGCCGGTGCCATATCAACCAATTGTCAGGACAGTTTAATAGCAGGCAATATACTTGGGGGCATGCCTCTCACAGATTCAACCTACACTGAAGGAAATGGTTACTGGTACACATGGGATCCCAAGGTAATACTTCCCGGATGGGTGGCCAGTGACTCCATTGGTGACTTACAAATAAGTATATTGAAAGGGAATTGTGCATCACTGGAAACCGTGTACACTTTTTACGGAAATGTAAATGAAGGCATGAATTGGCAGGTGAGTGCTCAGGATAGCATACAAGAATATTATTTGTTGTTATCTGTCAAAGACATAAATAAAGACAGCTTTACCCTGTTCCAAAGCTGTTTGTCTTCACCCTGTGAATTGGCAGCCAGCCTGCATTGTGGAGACTCCCTTCAACTTGAACGCGATAACATTATCCGACTGGCACTGGATGAAGATGTGGTTGAACAAAATTTTACGCATTGGTCTGTATACCGCGGACAAGGACAATGGCTTACCTGGGAGCCAGACCTGCAAGGCGGTGTTTCTGTATATACCGGAAATTGTGATAGCCTGATTTTGGACTCCGTTTATACACTTAGCCCCAATGGCCGGCATAAAATTTTTGCTGAAGAAGATCAATTGTATTATCTGGTTTGGCGGGAAATAGAGCAATTGGCAACCCTCCCAATTCTGCATTGGGAATGCGAAAGCGCCGATAGTACAGATTTGTGCAAAGGGGCTTTAAACATCGACTGCACTACGGGACCCATTTTAATTACCGATCTTGGAGCTACACCAGATGAGGGGGCATTCGCGTGTGACTTACCTTCCAATACCAAGTGGTTGAAACTAACCGGCAACGGACAGATTATTACATTATCCGGAGGAGCCATGAGCCTTTTTTCAGGGACATGTGGGACCCTTCAATGTATGGGCAATGTATCAGATCAGTTGCGATTTCTTGCCATGCAAGATTCTGCTTATTATGTGGCAGTGAGTACTCATGCAGGTGATTCAGTAGTGATTACCCCTTCTTGCAAAGCCGTGGCATCAAATAGCAGCTGTAATACACCTGATACATTGCAATGTGATAGTACATATCTTCTCAATTTTATGAACGCTGTACCCGATTCCATTTCCGATTTTGGAGGGCAATTTTGGTTTCAGATTATTGGTGACGGCAGTTTGTGGTCCATAACTGCAAACAAAGATCAAGCTGTGCATTGGGCCATCAAAACCAACACAACAGGCTGCGACAGCAGTTTGGTCGACCATGAATGGTTAGAGGATAGTGACACTTCTGTGGTTTTTCAATGGCAAAGCATTGCAGGTGAAAATGTATGGATAGAAATCAGCAGTGATGTGTTGAATACGGGCAACATAAAGATTGATTGCATTCCGATGGTGCCGGGCATGGATTGTGAGCATGCCATTGAAATCGTTTGTGGCGACACATTGGTATATGAAAATAGTGAGGGCCAGGCATTTGGTGAAGCAGGCGGCGATACATGGTACAAATTGTTGAATGCAAAAGATGTAGTACACATTAAGGCCCTGCAAGACAGTCTGAATCTGGTAGCACAATGGTTTTACGGAGATGGGTGTGATGAAGCCCTTGA
>CALMWS010000318.1 GCA_937870795.1 uncultured Bacteroidota bacterium
ATTGTCAAAATTATTTAATTTGTTAAATTTTGACACACTTTTTTAAACAGTCTCTCAATCATAAAGCTAAATCAGCAACTTTTACTTGAAAAGCAAAAATTTGCAGAAAATTTAGAAAATATTAAATCTCCAGAGCCAGATCATGATAAAATCAAAAATGATTTATTGGGTCGCCAAATCACTGGATGGAAGTTTGAATATTTAAATGAGTTTAATAAAGTCTCAACAGAAAATGTGATTAGAGGCTCAAGCCGTTTGGAATATGTTTTAAACTTAGAATTGAAGGGGAGCGCAGGTATTCACATTTGCAATTGCCTTGTTGTGTACAGATTAATCGATGAACAATGGATTTTTGAAACTGTCGATTTGATCTCAATAACATATGACAACATTATTTATACCGATAAATGGACACCAGTTACACCTCTTTACGGGTGTGCTTATGAATTTGACAATAAATTCAAATTGGAGTGGGAAGTAAACAGAGGATACTTTGGAAATAAAGATCATTTTAACACAGGGCCAGACGCAAGTAATTCTGTTCCTATTGAGAGTTCAAAATACCTAATTCGTTCCAGAGAAGGTAAAACTGTTACAGTTAGATTTACCTATAAGCCTATAAAATAACTAATCACAAAATTTATACCAATGAAGCATCAAATTACAATTCTATGTATTTACATCATATTCAGCACTTCCAGTTTCAGCCAAACTGCATTCCAATTATCCATTGGTGTGAAACAAATGAAAATCGAGAAAAAATCGATTGACTTTTGGTATGTTGACGAATCTCCAAGTAGGGACAACATATCTAAACATATTGAACTGAAAGGCTCTTATTCCATAGATTTAGGTTTCAGATTTACAGGCCGAAAAGCTAGAATTTTAAATTGGGCCTTTGAAGGTCATGGCTATTTTGGCAGCCTGGGTGGTCTTGATTTAGGACTTGGAACTATCTTTACTTCAAAAAACAAAGATAAATCCTTTAGATTTGAACCGGAACTCATGCTTATTGGGGGTTATTGCCAAAAAGGAATTGGTGAAATTCAAAATAACGATATATATATCCAGGTCAATGATATAAAATTCAAAGATCACACCAATGTTAGCGTAAAACTACAAAACTATTACTTTGGATTTAAGCCAGGGCTAAGTATGTCATTTAAACTCAAAAATGGCAGGCATCTGGGTATAAGAGGATCATATCAATACTCCTTAAAAAGCGCCAGCGTTGGCTTTAATGGAAAAGATGATTTAGACAATCCTAAGTCAGCTTCAGAAGACCTTAAGGCTGATAATGTAGGTTTCTATGTAGATGGGGTTACTTCAAAAACTATGCCGTTTGATCCAGATGGGATTGAAGTTAAGCTGACTTATGGGTTTTAAGAATCTAGATTAAAATTGGTAAACATGAATCACTATCTAAAATTCCTACCCAATGACTTAAAGTTATGTATTATACTATTTGCTTGCCTTTTATCCGCTTGCAAACATAATCTAACTCGTGAAGAAGCTGAACAAATTATTAAATCGACATTTTCTATTCCAAATAATGAAGTTAGGGAATTAGTCCTTAAACATGAATCCATCTATGGAGGCTATGGTAGACTTAAAAAATTGGAAGAACAGGGCTTAATAAAAATAAGAGAACAATCGTTATGGATGGGAACAAATTGGTATATGGAATTAACCGAAAAAGCAAACCAATATTATCCCGAAGATGGCTTACTTGGTGACGATATGAATTCTGTTCCAATAAGGGTATCCTATGTTGATTTTGGCCAAATTACTGGAATTCTAGAATTAGAAGAGCAGAATATTGCCGAAGTAGAATTTACTATTGTTAGAAGTAATATTACACCATTTGGAGAATTTATGCATGTGAAAGAAGGGCCAGAAAATAAAAAAGTAAGATTCATCAAATTTGATGATGGATGGCGAATTGAATTAAAATAATAAATCAAACTAAATACCTTGGAGTCATCGCTTGCATTTATACTCAACTATTTTTCTCAACAGCCAAAATATTAAATCATACCCAATGAACTTTATCTCTCTTGATTTCGAAACCGCTAATTGGTACAGAAAAAGTGCGTGCTCTATTGGAATGGTTAAAGTAGAAAACGGAATTATTGTAGATCAATTCTATTCATTGATAAAACCTACTCCTTACTGGTTTCATAGTATTAATCAAAAGATTCACGGCTTATCTGAAGAGCAATGTTCTGAAGCACCAACTTTTGGGGAGTTATGGCCATCACTAGAAAATTGGCTTCAAAATCAGGTTGTTGTTGCACACAATGTGTCTTTTGAAAGGAGTGTATTAAATCACCTATTCGAAGAATATCAAATAAGTGCCAGTATATCAGAATATTTATGCTCATTATATCTTTCAAAAGTGGCTTATCCCGGTTTAAATTCTTACAAATTGCCAAATGTTTACAATGCAGTCTTCAATAAAGAATTTAATGGCCATCATCATGCACTTGATGATGCCAAAGCTTCTGCTGAAATTGTAATCGAAATAGTTAAAAACTGGAATCCTCCTACATTTAATGGAATGATAGGTGCATTGTATGAAGAATCTGTTAAATCAAGGACCAATCCAAAAAGAGAAGTTAAATTTTCATCGTTAACACCTGACCCAGGCTTTGAATCGAACGACACTTTCAAGGGGAAGAATTTTGTATTCACAGGTGAACTTAGCTCATTTACAAAAGAAGAAGCTGCCCAATTTGTAATTAACAATGGCGGCAATGCAAGTGATAACGTCACAAAATCTACCACAACTGTTGTCATAGGACACTATAGTGCAAAATATGGAAGAGATCACAAAAGCAATAAGATATTAAGAGCAGAGGAGCTAATTCGTCAAGGTCAAAATATAGCATTTATAAATGAAAGTGGTTTTATAGAGATGACAAAAATATAAACCTAGCAGGCAAATCATTAATTAAGTATAATTCATAATTTTTGGGGTAAGCATCTTTGTTTTTCCAAATCGTTATACCCCAAGATTATATTAATTATCTTTACCCCCTCATAAACTCATAAATGAAAAACTTTAAGGAAAAGGCCGACCTCATCTGGAGGGTGGCAGATTTGTTGCGGGGGGATTATAAGCAGTCGGATTATGGGAAGGTGATCTTGCCCATGACGGTAATCAGGAGGCTGGATTGTGTGCTGGAGCCTACCAAACAAAAGGTGCTGGCGTTTTTGCCGAAGGTGGAGGATATGAAGGAAGGGGCCAGGGACCTGGCTTTGAACAAGGTGGCAGGGTACAATTTTCACAACAGGAGCCAGTTTAATTTTGAGCGACTGATAGCGGATCCCAACCACATTGCCATTAATTTGAGGACTTATGTGAATGGCTTTTCGGCGAGTGCGAGGGAGATCATTGAGTATTTTAATTTTGACGACCAGATCGACCGCATGGA
>CALMWS010000319.1 GCA_937870795.1 uncultured Bacteroidota bacterium
AACCCTTTCTAGTGAATCCATAGCTTGGAAACTTAGATTTTTAAATTTAAAATTTGCGTATTTGGGTTCATCTTTGGTCCATTGCTCATCCAGGTGATAGGTTGCAATCAATTGCTCAGCCACATTGGGTTTTACTGAATTGTCAAACAGAATTTTTTCAAGGATGTAATTTGATTGTGCTACTTCAACTATTTTATATGGATTGGCTTTACCTGTATTTCTGATGCCAAACTGCCCCAACAATCCTCCCAGTCCTCCAATTGAGGACGAGCTTCCTTCAACCAAAAATTTGACTTCTGCTTCATACTTAGGCTGAAAGCTGAAATGCCTGTAGCCAAAATAAATTAAAAAAGGTATGGTCACAATAATCAGAAATTTAAAATTCTTAAGTAAAAGACTAACATAAGAGTGAAATCTCTGAAATACCTCTTTCAATGCGACCGTTTGTCTGTCGGTGCCGACTGTATGTTGTGAACTCATTGACTGAAACTTTAAATCAAATCCAATTTGTGTTTGAAATATTCCTTTTTGGTCTGAAGGTATTTCCTGTTTTCTTCTGTTGGTGTAACTTCCAATGGAACCCTTTCGACCACTTCAATGCCACTTCCTTCAAATGCTTTTAATTTTTCAGGATTATTGGTGAGTAGTCTTACTTTTTCAATGTGAAGTTCTTTCAGGATGGAGATGGCACAGTCGTATCTCCTCGCATCAATTTCCAGGCCCAGTACGCGATTTGCCTCAACAGTATCCAATCCCTTTTCCTGCTCCCGATAAGCATGCAGTTTGTTGATGATGCCTATGCCCCTGCCTTCTTGTCTGAGGTAAATGAGAATTCCACCCTCTTTGCCGATAATTTCCATGGATCTGTGCAACTGCTCACCGCATTCACATTTTAAAGAACCAAACAAATCACCCGTCATACACTCTGAATGCAATCTTACATTCACGGCTTTGTCCACCACTGTTTTTGGATTGTACAACACGATGGTAGGCATTTGCTCATCAGGAAGCTGTGCATAAGCTCTCATTCTGAAACTGCCATATTTTGTTGGTAAATTGGCTTCACCCTGCAAATAAAGTTGTTTGTTCATTCAGTAGTTTTAATCGAAAGGATGTTTTTCAAAGGGCAAATCACAGAATGAATGATAGTCACCCTTCAAACCTGCCACCTCTTTGTTTCTTATGTCATAAACAAGTTCAATAGCTTTCCGCGTATCACTTATTCCATATCCGTTGCCGGATAATATTTGTTGATAGCTTTGTGTATGCAACTCAGTAAATCCATCTGAAAATTCAATTTCTTCCCCTTCAAGTTTCACAGAACGATATGTGCGCTTACCTTGCTTTTTGGCTGCTTCAGGAAGTGTGTGCTCATTGATACTCAAAAACCATTTAACCCTGGCTTTATCAAATTCAATCAGACCACCAGCCCGATCGTGCTGATGAACATTGACAACATTGTTTTTTACACTGCCAAAAATCCAAGTTAGCATATCAAAAAAGTGAACCCCTATATTGGTGGCAATACCACCCGATTTGTGAATATCTCCTTTCCAGCTTGTATAATACCAGCTGCCCCTCGAGGTTATATAAGTCAATTCAAAGTCAAAGACTTTATCAGCCGGTGATTCCTCTACTCTTTTTTTAAGTGCCAGAATATTGGGGTGCAATCTGAGCTGTAAAATGGTATATACCTTTTTACCCGACTCCCTTTCCATTTCTTCCAAAGAATCCAGATTCCATGGATTTAAAACCAATGGCTTTTCACAAATAACGTCAGCCCCATACCTCAAGCCAAATCTGCAGTGTGCATCGTGAAGGTAATTCGGACTACAAACTGCAAAATAATCAATTGGTGTGCCTTGTTTTTTTAATTTTTCAACATGTCTGTCGAAGCGTTCAAACTCTGTAAAAAATGAGGCATCCGGGAAATAACTATCTATGATACCTACAGAATCATGTTTGTCTATGGCAGATAAAAGCTCATTGCCTGTATCTTTAATTGCCTTCATATGCCTTGGTGCTATAAACCCTCCTGCACCTATTAAACCAAATCTTTTCATTGTTATCTTATTCGAAATTCTTCGCTAATATCTCTACAATTTTATGACAGCTGTTTCCGTCACCGTACAATTGCTCATCCCACTCATCAATATTAGCCTTCAGACAATCTTTTAAGCCGGCAAGATCAGCATAAATCAATTGATTGGCACCGCCTCTAAGCGTTTCCAGCCATTCTGTTTCTTTTCTGACAGTGATGCAGCGTTTTTTCATCCAGTAGGCTTCCTTTTGCATGCCGCCACTGTCCGTAATCAAAGCTTCGGCATAGTAAATATAGCCAAGATTTTGGAAATATGGCTGTGGTTCAATAAAAACTATGTTGCTAAAATCAGACAAGTTGATCCCAAAATTTTGTGCATTGATTCTGGTTCGGGGGTGGATGGCAAAAACGACCTTTAAATCCAATTGATTGAGATTTTGCAACACTTCCTCCAATCGCTCCTTTTTGTCAACATTATAAGGCCTATGCAAGGTTACATAAACATATGTTTCTTCAATTTCCGGTTTTACAAACATAGATTTTTCAAGCACATAGGTAACCAGATCTTTCATGACGTCTCCTATTTCGTAAACACCTTTTTCGATGCCTTCCTTTTTAAGGTTTTCAACCGCCTGGAGTCCGGGTGTGAACAACCAGACGGAAATGTGATCGGTTAGCACCCTGTTGATCTCTTCCGGCATTTCGCGGTTGTAACTCCTGAGGCCAGATTCAATGTGCGCAACTGGAATCTGCAACTTGGATGCTACCAATGCTCCGGCAAGCGTTGAGTTGGTGTCACCATAAACCATAACAGCATCCGGGTTTTCGTCTAATACAATGCGTTCAATTTCTATCATCATCCTACCGGTTTGTTCACCGTGATTTCCGCCTCCGCCGCTCAGCATATAATCGGGTTTTCGCATACCCAACTGATCAAAGAACACTTTACTCATGTTTTCATCATAATGCTGGCCCGTATGGATGGTTTTCAAAATCAGTCTACCTTCGCATGCCTTTTCCATGGGAAAGTGTTTTATAAATTGAGGCCGTGCTCCAATGATGGCTAATATCTTCTTTTTTCTCATTCTGCTATGGCTACCGTAAATACTGAAATATCCGGATTTCCTGCGTCCTGCAATGTTTGTATGCATGCTTCGAGTGTAGCACCGGTAGTTGCTACATCATCGATCAATAACAAATGCTGACCTGACAAATTTTCGTTTTTTCTGCAGGTAAAACTACCCTTTATATTTTCAAGCCTATCCTGTCTGCCTTTATGCGTTTGGGTAACGGTTGATTTATTTTTAATCAAAACTTCAGTCAGTAATGGGATATTAAGTCCTTCGCTTATTTTCTGCGCAATGACTTCACTTTGATTATACCCTCGCTGCTTCTTTTTTACCACATGCATCGGCACCGGAACAATTCCTGTGATTTGGGTGTAAAATCCTGAATGCAACATGCGCTCTGCAGCCATGGCACCCAAATCCGTTCCAATGGCTTTCATGCCTTTGTACTTTAAATTGTGCAAGAGCTGTTGCACCAAACTCCCTTGATTAAAATACATCAATGAAGCTGCTTTTACAACTTTAACCCTTCCATAAAAATGATGCATTAAAAGATTGTCTGCATTGGTAAAATGATCCGTAAACGGGAAAGAACTATGACATCGCAAACAAAATACGGTGTTATTGCCAGCCGTCTTCTCCTCTAGACAACACATACACAAACGAGGATACAACAATTCATACATTCCTCTTAAAGTACTGAGTATTTTACTCATGAATGGTAAAATCTTTTTACGGCATCAACGATGATTTCAAGATCAGACTGATTCATCTCTGTATGAATAGGCAAAGACATAACTTCTTTACATAAAGCCTCTGTTGTGTCTCTGGTAAAATTTTCGGAAACATAATGCCTGTAGGCTTCCTGCTTATAAAGTGGAATGGGATAATATATCATAGAGGGTATACCCGCATCTTCCAAATGCTTCATTAATGCTTCTCTTTTTCCGTTTAAAACCCGAAGGGTATACTGGTGAAATACATGATTGCTGTAAGATACCCTTGCCGGCAATATTACTTCTTTAAGATCAGCTAAATGTTTATCATAAAAGTCAGCTACTGCTCTGCGGCGGGCAGCAAAATCATCCAGGTATTTCAATTTAACATTAAGGACTGCCGCCTGGATGGTGTCCAATCTGGAATTGCACCCTATTAGTTCATGATGGTATTTTTTGGCCTGACCATGATTGGCGATCATTTGTATTTTTTTTGCCAATGTCTCATCTTTTGCAAATATTGCACCCCCGTCACCAAAACATCCCAGGTT